>CAZOEH010000041.1:0-13858 GCA_964578785.1 uncultured Desulfonema sp.
GATACACGGCTCTACCGCATCGGGATCGCAACACATGCGTACGCGGACACATGGCCTCATCAGAATTTCGTTGGATGGTATGATTTTTTTAACGACATCTCGCTGGATGTAAAACCCGATATCGGGCATGCCAACGCCGAGCACCATCCCGACTGGGCCGCTCACAGGTGGGAAGACGCGCGCCTTGTTAATGATCAGATTGACAATACCGACCGGTTCCTTTCTGCCGCGAAAGAAATGTACGGAAAATATCTGAATTATTATAAGCGGAGCGGCAGAAAGGCGAATGCTTCCTGGAAGACGGTATCCGGTCAATTGATCCAGGCGATGGGTGAGTCATTTTCCGGAAGTCAGAACTATCATCGTGAAGAACGCCTGAACCGTTACAGGAATCTGGCGCTGTGGCTGGGTGATTTTGATGAATCCGACTGGTTTAAAGCGGCAATCGATACAAAAGTGCTGGGCTTGAAGGATTCCGACAGCGGATTACTCTCCATGTTCACCATGCTGCGCGACAAACTTTATTGGAAAGAAGAAATAGATAAAGAAAAGACCCACTGGTACAGGTTTCAGGAGGCGGTGAAAGAACATCAGGGAAAGGCCATGGAGGATCTGGATCTATTGTTCGCCAGAATGGGTGTTAACCTTCACACTGTATGACCCGCCTCTCCGGGACCGCTGTGCTGTCAGAGAGGCGGATTGGGAGGAGATTCCTGTTCCGGGATAGGCTATGGTCCGACGATCGCGCGCAGCTCCTGCATCAGCTGTGTTAGCGAAAGGGCCACGGCATCATCCCACATGTTGGCGATATCCCGCCGCCCCTGCATTCCCGATGCTGCTCCGGCAACAGGCGCCAAAACCACTCCTACAGCCATGCCTTTGGTTGAGCCGGAATATCCTCTCTGAATGTTGCCCCTTGTCTCGATCTTCTTTAAGTCCGCGCCGTTTTTATCAAGAAGGCTGTAGTCCGCAAATATGTTGACTTTCGACTGTCCGAAGAGAGATCCGGCATGAACTTCGGCGCCCTTGAACTCGGCCCGCAGATAAAGGTCGAACCTGTCTTTTACTGCCGGTATGTCGTTTGCGAATTGCAACTCCTGAAACATGCTTCCCATGGCGCGCATCAGATTGACCTGGATCGACCTGCCTGCGTCGAAAACGAAAATGTCGGCAAACGCCCCCTTCTTATAGATAAAGACAGCCTCCGACTGTTCCCTGCTCATGACAACGAGGAGTTTTTTTGGAATCTTCTTTTGCGGCGGATCCTGGATCTGGAGCTCAAGAGATACGGGCATCTTCACCGTGCATGCAAAAAGGACTGTTGTCAGGAGGATGGCGCAGCAAATGATGGCAATGATACGAAACATTTTCATATCTCCCCATTATTGGTGTATTGTGCTTGATAAGAACTTGCTTTTTACAGAGTAAAGCATAAAATAAAGGGCATTGTGATGCAAGCGGAAAAATATTATGTAACATAACCGCCTTGGTTTTTTTGCCGGGAGATATCGCATGAAAAAAAACAGACGGAATAAAGGCCGCGAGGTGTTCAGACGGGGGAAGAAAGCGGGGCTGCCGCCCGGAACGCCTGTTTTCGTGGGAGAGCGAAAACAGGATGTGGTCGGAATCAGCATTATGAATTACTCCGGTGAGAAGATTGAAGAGATTCATTCTGCGAGCTTAGACGATTGCGTGCGCGTGAGGGACAGTTCCGATATCGCCTGGATCAATGTCAACGGCATCCATGACGTCAACACGATTCAATCTCTGGCAAATCTCTTCGGCCTGCATCCGTTAACCACGGAAGACATTTCCAATACGAGTCAGCGTCCAAAGGTTGAAGAATTTGACGACTACATCTTTTTTGCTCTTAAGATGCTGATCTATGACGAAGAGACGAATTCCATCGACAGCGAGAACGTCAGTGTTATTCTGGGCGCGAATCATGTCATTTCATTTCAGGAGCGCGACGTCGATGTGCTTGATCCGGTCAGAGAGCGGATTCGTTCGAGCAAAGGAAAAATCCGCAGTGAAGGCGCGGATTATCTGGCATACACCATCATGGATGGAGTGGTGGATGAGTATTTTGTCGCCCTCAAAAAACTCGGCGATCACATCGAGCAAATCGATGACGAGATTCTGACGGCGCCTGATGCGACCCATATGAAAGAGCTTCACCGGCTTAAGCGGGAGATCGTGTTTCTGCGGAAAGCCATCTGGCCGCTGCGGGAAGAAATTTCAGCCATTGAAAAAAGCGGATCGCGGCTGATCGATGACTCCATAAGGCCGTTCCTGCGCGATCTCTACGACCACACAATCCAGATCATCGACATGGTGGAGACTTATCGCGACATCATCGGCGGCATGCACGACACGTTTCTCTCCAGCATCAGCAACCGGATGAACGAGATCATGAAGGTGCTCACCATAATCGGGACTATTTTTATCCCTCTCACCTTCATCGTCGGCATCTATGGAATGAATTTTGAAAACATGCCTGAGTTGAAGTGGGCCTGGGGTTATTTTGGACTTATGGGGATCATGGCCGCGCTCGGGTTGACCATGATAGGCATTTTCAAAAAGCGGAAATGGCTGTGAGGTATCCGGCAGAAAAGCATGGGTTGACATGTCGCGGGGGATTTCTCCGGCGCACGGAGTTTAATGCTCCGAAGCGTTACACACCGCTCAATAATGGCTTTGGAGACCGGAGGCCTTTTCCCTTGACAAGAAACCGCCCTTTTGACATATCTGCATCTTCGGGAAGCAAATTCTTATCCTTTATCCTTAGCAGATGACAAATGGCTTACCACAGAGTAGATCTCAGTAAATATATTGTTATTTCCGTCTGGTTTGGCTGTAACAATAATTGCATCATCTGCATGCTGTCGGACATGAAAACTCATCTGCCCCCCATCGGCTTCGACAACTTTAAAAAAGTCCTCACGGATATCCGGGCCGGCGGCCGGTTTCAAAATTTAATTCTTTCCGGCGCCGAGGTAACAACATTCGATGATCTGGACAAGTATGTTCAGTATGCCCGCTCTCTGGGATATTTTAAGAAAATACAGATACAAACAAACGGGAGAAGACTTTGCAGCAGGGAATATCTGGCGCATCTTACGGATTGCGGCATTAATGAATTCTTTGTCAGCATCCATGGACTGGAGGAGACACATGATGCCACGACCTGCCGGCCGGGGTCTTTCAGGGAATTGCTGGCCGGTTTGAAAAATCTTGCCGATCATGATGTAAATGTGATCAGCAATACGGTGCTGACGACAAGAAATCTGGATGAAATTCCCCGCCTGATGGAGTTTCTTTCCGGGGAAAAAATCAGCGAAATCCACTTATGGAATTACTTCCCTATGGAAATAACCGACAGCAGGGATCTGGTGGTGAGCATGAGAGATTTTTGCGGCATGCTCCAAAAAATCCTTCCCATCGCGAAGTCTGCCGGAAAAGCCCTGGTTTTGAAAAGTTTTCCGGTATGCCTCTCCGCCGGTGAGCCGGGATTTTTCGACAGCTTCTTTCCCGAAACGCTGATTCCCGACCGCTTCTGGAGAGAATTCAGCGCATGCGGCTTCGGCGGATGTTTTTACCGGGATAAATGTAAAGCGCATGAGTGCTGGGGGCTTTCCAGCGCCTATACTCATAAATACGGCAATGAAAAGGATCTTTTATCCCCGATTACATAGATCCGTTACACCACCGGCACATTATGAGCATTGATATGAAGAAAGCCTGTACGGCCGGGTTTTATCACTCTCTTTCTGATAACTTATAAAAGGAAAAGCCATGAACCAGCTGGAGTATACAACAGAGCAGGATGTTTATTATGATTTCTGCCTGTGGGAGTATAAGCCGGTCGCTTCCCCGGCAAACAAATTCCGATCCGTGAATCTGCTCTATAATTCTTTTGATGCGGCCGGTGCGGACAAACGAATTTTCGAACTGGTTGAGGCCATCCGCCGTGGCATCGGAATCTCAAACACAGTCTGGGGAACCAAGCTGACAGGAGACGGCCTTCGGTGGGAATTCTATTTTTACGATTATAAAAGAAGAGAGAGAGTAAGATCCATAACCAGGCTGCTTAATATTATCAAACCCTTTACGGACTGCAAAACAGAGATAAATGAAAACCTTGACTATTTCATGTTTTCTATCGATATAACACATGATCTGATCTCAGGCGCAAAAAAACTTGAAGAGATCCATATGTACATCGGCAACCCCGGCAGCAGTGTTTCCTCCGGCATATGTTACTCTTTGGAGAAGAGCGGGACACGTCTTGAAAATTTTTACTTCTTTTTTGATGCCGGAAAACACCGGGAAGAGATTTTAGATAAAGTCTACTGCTCTGCTCATGTGGATTCAGGGATCGGGGTTCATCAGCTGCTCTGGCCGGAATTGCGGAATTGTAAGATTATTGTTGTGGCGAACAAACAGGGGAATGACGCTCTCTATTTTTCCGGTATCACCATCGAACAGCTGATATTTTTTCTGAAAAAAATGAACTATCCCGATAAACTGGTTCAATTTGCGGAAGAAAACAAGACCGGCCTCGATCATATGCTGTATGATGCCGGTTATGATTACCGTATGGAAGGAAACGAACTGGTGATATTAAAAAGCGGTTACTACGGGATTTTTTGACGGCCCGGGATTATAAGATCATTTGCTGCAGCAACAGGATATTTATATGAATCACGTGATAGCGGTTGCTGCTCCCATCGGGGGCGGCAAGACGGCTCTGGTAAAAGCAATTGCAAACCGGCTTAATGATTCCGCGACAATTTTTTTCGATCATTATGAAAAAATAACGGAATCGCCGGTGCAGGATCTGAAAAAGTGGATAGCAGAAGGCGCCTCATTTGACGACTTCCCGGTTCCGGGTCTGGCTGATGATTTGAAAAAATTAAAACAGGGTGAATCTGTTTACAATCCATTGACGAGAACAAATGCCGGGCCCGCGCGGTACATTATTTTTGAGATGCCGCTTGGAAAGGAACAGAAAGAAACAGCAGGATATATCGATCTTCTGATCTGGATAGATATTCCGCCCGAGATAGCGCTGGCCCAAAAATTAAAAGAGTTTACCGGAGATTTTCTGGCAGGAGTAATTGATCCGAACCCGGGGAAGCTTATCGTCTGGATGGATAAATATCTCGATAACTATCTGAAAGTCGTTCGAAAGGTGCTTCAGATTCAACAGCAGAAGGTCAGCCGGAATGCCGATATCATCATTGACGGAATGAGGGATATTGAAACGATGGCGCTGCAGGCAACCAGAGAAATATTAGCTAGGATACCCAGATAAGGACAGATATCGTGACTCCTCCGGATTCAGGTATTCAAAATCATACGGAATACCTTAGCATCGACAGCTTTATACGGCGCGTTGTGGAAGCTCGTGCCCTGGGGACCGCTTTTGAATTGGGCCTGATTGATTTTTTAGCCGAAAATCCCGCAGCTCTTTTTAATGACATCAGAAAACGATTTAAAGCGGATGAACGAGGACTGCAATTGCTGCTCGATCTGCTGAAGGTAAACCGGGTTATCAGGGAAAACGGGGGGAGATTGGATTTCAGCCCGCAATTTAAGAAGGCGTTAAAATACCGTGATTTGATGGAGGCCAAGCTCGATTTTGCCAACCGGGTCACTGCGGATTTTACGGATCATTTTACCGACTTGATCAGCAACCCGGAATGGTTTTTCCGCAACGCCAGGATATTTGATCTCTTCTCCTACAACCGGTGTTTTGAGCCAAGCCCTGAAAACTATAAACAAACCAGACGCTGGATGCGGATAACTACGACTCTTACCAGATATGAAGCCCCTGTATGCATGCATCATCACGATTTTTCCCGCTATCGCAAGATGCTCGATATCGGTGGAAACAGCGGTGAATTCGCGCTTCAGATTTGTAAAAAACATTCCGGTATTTCAGCGGCGGTTTTTGATCTGCCGCTGGTTTGCGATATCGGAGCAGAGCATATCCGCACCGAGCCCGAAAGCAGCCGGATAGCTTTCATCAGGGGGGATGCCTTAACTGCAAGGCTGCCGGCCGGTTTCGATCTGATCTCGTTTAAATCCATGCTGCACGACTGGCCGGACAAAGAGGCCGGGCAGCTCATAGTAAATGCCGCCAGGTCGCTGTCTGCCGGAGGCACATTACTGATATTTGAGAGAGGCCCGGTTGAAGTTGCCGGTGAAGCAGTGCCATATTCCATGATACCGTTTCTGCTTTTTTTCCGATCTTACCGGCTGCCGTTATTTTATGCGGAAGTTTTGAAAGGTAATAATTTCGGCGGCATCACGGTGGAGAAGATAAATCTGGAAACGCCCTTTTATCTGATAACCGCGAAGAAAATGTTTTGACCTGCGGTATTTGAAAAGCGACTTTGACCGGAACCGCGTTTTTTGGTATTATACCGGTCAATCCTGATATTTCCGGACAGGGAAAAGATAAAGAGATGCCGGGTCAGGCAGAGGAACCGGCTGTTACGCGAAGTCAAAACTATCTTTAGTATATATAAGAGGATATATAAAAGGATATATAATCCATCAGTGAGGTGAGAAGATGGCTGATTTGATAAGGCGGTCATGTATTGTTGTTACGGTTTTTGTGCTGGCGCTGACGGGAGCATCTTTATGGGCTGACGGCCGGGAGGCAAAAGTCGTCAATGCGAACTGGCTCAAAAACAACTTGAGCCGTCCCGATATGCGGATTGTGGATGTGCGGAACAGCGTGACGGATTACTGGCAGGGCCACATCCCCGGGGCCGTCTACATGAATCCCGAGGCGATGCGTCTTGCCGACCGCGGAGTTCCGGTGAAGCTGATGCCCCCCGGAGCATTGACGGTAATGCTTGGGGAAATGGGCATTGATCCGAAGACGATGGTGATCGTATACACGGAAAAGGGTGACTTCAAGGGACCTTATCTTGTGTGGGCGCTCGATTACCTTGGCCATGAACGGGCCGCGGTTATGGAGGGCGGATTCGCGAATTGGCTGAAGGAGGGTTTCCCGGTCACTCAGGATTATCCGGAGATTACGGAAAAGAAGTATCCCCTGCCGGAAACGCCGCACATGGAAGTGCGGGCATCTCTCGATGAGGTAAAAAAAACAGTCGCTTCCGGAGGAGCTTTGATTCTGGATGTACGGCCTGTGGAGCTCTATACCGGAGAGAAGGGACCCTGGAAGCGTAAAGGGCACATCAAGGGGTCTCTCAGCAGGTTCTGGGGAGAGGATCTCACCTCAGACGGCATGTGGAAGGATAAGATGGAACTGAAAGCCGCCTACGAAAAACTGGGTGTCACGCCGGACAAACGGATCATCACCTCCTGCGGCCAGGGACAGATGTCGGCGCATACGTACTTCACCTTGAAATATCTGCTGGGCTATCCGGATGTCAGGAACTATGACGGCAGCTTCAATGAGTGGTCGAACATCCGGGAACTGCCGGTTATGACGGGCATGACTCCTTAACGGCGGCCCGGGAACCGGGTTTCATCAGGGTAAACAATGAAGTAAAATAGACTGCGATTCCGGTGTTCATTTATTGCCGATTGCTCAATTATAATCCGGTTTAACCGGAATGCTTTAAAATCGATTGGCTGTCTGCTACCTATGAAATTGTCCATGCAACATTGGGGTATATTTAAAAGACTTATCCTGGGATACCTTGTAATCTTGCTGGTTGTTATCCCGCTCGGGGTCTATTCCGTTTTAAAGCTTGGCCAGTTGAGCCGTATAACCCGCTCCATAAGTTCCATCGACAGTGAAACCATAAGTAATGCAAACAGATTAATAGATTCAGTCTATTCCCAGAGGAGTTTTGATAAAAAATACATTGTATCAGAGGACATGGACTTCCACCTGCAATTTCTGGAGGTTGAGAAATACGTCCGGAAGGACCTGGAGCAGATAGGGATCCTCATGGATACCGCTGAAAAGAAGAGACTGATTGCCGATGTAAAGGAGTCTTACGACAAATACCTCTCTACAGTGCAGGAAGAGGTCAGTCTGATAAAGATTAAAAAGAAGTACCCATCGGAAAAATATGAGAAGGCGAAAGAGGACCTTGCCGATGGTATAATACGCAACCTTGAAGATGTGATAGAGACGGCGAAGGCGGCCATATACAGCAAGATCAAGATGTCGGGGAAAATAGGTTCCAGGGCGTCCAGAGTTGCGGCGATCATAACCATACTGTCTGTTATAATGGCGATTCTGATCGCGTTTATAAACGCCCGGACCATCAATCGCCCTATTTCTTTCCTGATAAAAGGAACAAGAGATATAGCCAGGGGAAAATTTGAAAAACACCTGACGATACTCTCTCCTCCTGAAATAAACGAACTGGCGGACGCCTTCAATCATATGTGCGACCGCTTGAAAGAGCTCGATGATATGAAGTCGGATCTTATTTCCCGTATATCACACGAGCTTCGCACCCCTTTAACGGTAATCAGGGAAGCTGTAAGCCTGCATCTTGATTGTGTCTCACAAGGCTCCGTTGAAAAACAGAAAAGGCTTCTTAAGATCGTTGAGGAGGAATGTGAGAGACTGATAACTTCCGTCAACAAGATACTTGACCTCTCCCGGATGGAAGCCGGGATGATGGACTATCATATGGAAGAAAGCAGTCTTTCCCATCTGATAGAAATGAGCGTTTCGAAGGTAAGGCCGATTGCGGAAAGGAAGAGAATCTCTCTTGAGGTAAAGCTTGACGGCAACCTGCCTCATGCCCGTATGGACGCTGAGAAAATGGGAGAGGTGCTTGATAACCTCCTTGGGAACGCCTTGAAATTTACACCGGAACGGGGAAAAGTGTTAATCGGAGCATCTGTCAGAGACGGGAAGAGACAGGAACGTTCTTCCGATAAAAACAGGTTCATAGAAGTTTCCATCTCGGATACAGGGCCCGGTATACCGGCGGAAAGCGCCAGGTACATATTCGAAAAGTTTAAGAAACTGCATAAGAAAGGCACAGGATTGGGCCTTCATATTGCAAGGCTGATTGTTACTGCCCACGGAGGAGATATATGGGTGAAGAGCGGGAGAGAAAAGGGAAGCACCTTCTACTTTACGGTGCCACTCTTTTAGTAATCTTTTTATCAGGCGCCGGATGTGCTGCCGCCTTGAACCTTCAGAATAAATGGCAGGGCCACAAACGCCTCGATCTGGCGGAGAATCTCGTAAGCAGAGGGGATTATGAAAAAGCGCTGAATGAAGATGAGGCGGTCATAAGGCTTTTCCCGGGAGATTCACCGGGAGACAGAGCGCTGTTTCACATGGGGATTATATGGGCGCATCCCGAGAATCCCAAAAAGAATTATAAAAAAGCCTTTGAATCTTTTCAGCAGCTTGCCGGTAATTTCCCCGGGAGCGTTCTTAGAGAGGAGTCCAGGGCATGGACAGGCGTCATGAAGGAACTCATCCGTTATGAGGAGAAGGTCAAAGAACTTGAAGGAACGGTAAGCGCCTATAAAAAACAGGTTCATACAATGAAGGAAATAGATATAGGTATTGAAGAGAAAAAGAGGGAAGATTTACTCAGAAAATAAAGAGGTAAGGGAAAATGGACGAGGATAATATACTGATAGTGGATGATGATAAAAATATACTTGAAATCCTGAAACTCAGGCTTGAAGCTGAAGGATATAAGGTAACCGCCGTATCCGAAGCGGAAGAGGCCTTAAGAACGGTTAAGGATGAGTTTTTTGACCTGGCCCTCGTGGATCTGAAGCTGTCCGAAAAGGTAAGCGGCATTGAACTGATGGAAAAGATACATCAGGCATCTCCTGAAACGCCGGTCATCATCCTTACCGCTTATGGAACAATCGACACGGCGGTAGAGGCGATGAAGCGGGGAGCCTACAGCTATGTCACCAAGCCGTTCAACCGCCGGGAACTGCTTCTTCAGATAAAGAACGGCCTGGAAAAAAGCAGCCTTTCGAGAGAAGTCAGAAGACTCAAAGCCCTTGTGGGAGAGAGATATGGTTTCGAAAACATCATCGGCAAGAGTAAAAAGATGGAGCAGGTCATGGAACAGGTCACAAGAGCGGCGGAGACCGATTCCAATGTATGTATATGCGGAGAGAGCGGCACAGGTAAAGAGCTCATAGCTAAATCGCTGCATCTCTTAAGCTTGAGAAAAGAGAAACCGTTTGTGGCGGTAAACTGCGCTGCCATCCCGGAAGGATTACAGGAAGGCGAGCTGTTCGGTCATGAAAAGGGCGCCTTCACCGGCGCCATCAGAAATAAAAGAGGATATTTTGAACAGGCCCATGGAGGCACTATTTTCCTTGACGAGGTCTCGGAGATGCCGGAATCAATGCAGGTAAAACTGCTTCGCGTGCTTCAGGAAAAGCAGTTCTATCCGCTGGGCAGCGAAAAACCGACGGATGTGGATGTCAGGATATTAACAGCCACCAATACAAATCTGGAAGATGAGGTTGCAAAAGGCAGGTTCCGCGAAGACCTCTTATATCGTATTTATGTTATACCCGTTTACCTGCCCCCGTTGCGGGAAAGGAAGGAAGATATTCCCCTGCTGGCGGACCATTTTGTAAAAAAAATCGAAAAAAGAATGAAAAAGGGGGTAAAGGGATTTTCAAGTTCCGCCCTCCGGAAACTCATGTCTTACTCATGGCCCGGAAATGTAAGAGAATTGGAAAATATCATCGAATATGCCATGGCCATGACTGCTCAGGATGTGATCGGTGAAGACCTGATCCTTCAGACCAAAACTATGGAAGAAGATATGCCGAAGCCGTTAAAGGAAGCGAAAAACCAGTTCGAAAAAAACTATATTTCAAGCATACTGGCACTTACAGGAGGCAATGTAAGCGATGCGGCGAAGCTGGCTGGAAAATACCGGAGTGATTTCTATGCCCTTCTCAGAAAGTATGACCTGAATCCATCCGACTTCAAGAGATAAATCATGGTGCATGAAAATCTCTCCACATTTTAACATAGCTTTATCAATCGGTTAAACTCATTACTCGATCTTTCTTCTCTTTACCTGTAGGAAAAACCATTCAAAATACCCTTGCCCGCCGGTTCATTAAATTAATATTATAATTAAATATCAATAAGTTAATCTCTTGATCTCAGCCTGGCACACCCTTTGCTTTTCTCATTGTAAAGAGAAGGAATAAAAAGTCCTTTAACTAGTCTTATGAAAGGAGGGCGAAGATATGAAGGTATTGATTGTTGATGATAATGAAGCCTTAACCGGTCTCTTAAAGGAAATTCTGGAGATGGAGAAAGACTATCACGTTAATACGGCCGAAGATGGCGAGGAGGGTTATACAGCCTTTCTCCGCTTCGATCCTGATATCATTCTTACCGATATAGATATGCCGGTGAAAAACGGCCTTGAAATGATAAGGGACATACGGAAACATAATCCGGAGATAAAAACGATCTATATGAGCGCTGATCTGAACAGGTATCAAACTATCCTTGAAGAGGAAAAAACAAGATATAAGGCGCACCTTCTGAATAAACCCTTCACTTCTTCCGGAATGATGGGGTTATTTCATGAATACCAGCAGGAAGGAGGGTAATAAATGATGAAAATGCCCGTACATATGCTTTTGATTATGTGCCTTGTTTTTTCGGTTTGTTTTACCGGTTGCAAAAAGGAGGTAGTATCTCTGCTTGCAGGAGGGAAAAAGATAAGAGCACAGGTGGAGGAAACGATAATCTTTCCTTACAGGCCGGATGGACTCTACCGGGCGCCGCAAGAGGCGGAGGTGAAGAAAATGAAAGGATCGATTGCAATTATAAGTCCGGATATCGGCCAGGTGATGATAAAAGACAGATCAGGGAGGGAAATATTTTTATGCGCTGATATGTATCTGGATCTTAAGGGCTTCGGCATGGGCGATAAGGTATTGGTGGAATACACTCCTGATCTGTTTATTAAATCGATCGACAGGCAGCAATCAGGGTAAAAGAGGAAAAGCTGGAAATGAGGGCTCTGCTTAATATCGGGCAGAGCCTTTTCTTTAAGAAAGCTGTCCGGGTTCAGGCATTTGCCGTCAGGAAGCAGGTAAATACTCAATCAAAGGAGGAAAAAGAGATTGATAAAAAAATCGACATATAATTTCATAGTTTTTATTTTGATGTTGTCGTTTTTTCTGTTTATAAATGCGTGCGCAAAAAAAGTAATAGAGGGAGGTAAATTCATTGAACAGAAAAATAAAGAGATCAGCAGGACGGAAGATAAATCCGTCCCGGAAGAAGGAGCGGAGCTTCGCCTGAAGGCCGGGCGGGAGAAAGCTGAAAGAGAGGCACGATTGAAGGAAGAGGCTCTGAGAAGCGAAAGCGCAAGGAAGGAGGCCGACAAGAGAGCGGCAGCCGATAGAAAAAAAGCCAAACTCAGAGAGGAACTCGAGAATGAAGATATCCGTTTTAATTATGACACCTTCTCCCTTTCTAACGAGGCGATGATGATTCTGGCCAGAAAGTCTTCCTGGCTTCTGGAGCATCCCAATGTCAGGGTCGCGGTTGAAGGACACTGTGATGAGCGGGGAACCAATGAGTATAATATGGCTCTGGGTGACAGGAGATCCAACAGTGCCATGAACTACCTGATTAATACAGGAGTAAGGACCGACATTTTTGCCGTAATCAGTTTTGGAGAAGAGAAGCCGGTTGATCCGGGACACGATGAAAAAGCCTGGGCCATGAACAGAAGGGTTCATTTCCGCGTAGTCTCGGATTAAAGTCCTTATATAAACTGCTGCAAACTCATGTAAACTCATTGACAAACCGGATGCAATATGGTCTTTATTAAGCATTGCGACAGTCATATCAAGTTTTTAACCGCCCTTTTTGACCGGTTTATATTGCCGGGGAAATCAGGAATTATACGTTTTAGTATCGCTTTTCTCGATTTACAGGAGATAACAAAATGAAAAAAATATTTTTGGGAACATTGCTTCTGGCTCTGGTATCCGTATACCCTCTTTCCGCGATGGCGGGAGTAGATGTAAACGTTAATATCGGTCTGCCTCTGCCGCCGCCCATCCTGTTTCCCGCACCGCCTCAATTGATAGTGCTGCCTGAGACGAATGTATATGCCGTTCCTGACGTAGACGTGGACATCTTCTTCTACGACGGCTGGTGGTGGCGTCCGTGGGACGGACGCTGGTATCGCTCGCGGAACTATGGTTCAGGCTGGAGCCACTATCGAAACGTTCCGTCTTTTTATCCCGGAATACACCCAGGCTGGAGGGATGATTACAGGAATCGAAGCTGGAGAGGGCATCAATGGGACCACCAGCGAATACCTCACCAGCGGGTTCAGCGAAACTGGAAGGGCTGGAAAAATGACAGGCATTGGGAGAAGGAAAAAACCTGGGGTGTCCGGGGTTTGGAACCCCGGAAGGAGAGTAAATCACATCGTTCAAAGCAGCAGCAGGGAAAGCATAACAGAGGAAATTAGAAAAAACAGAGATCTATACCCGGGCAACGAAGTATTATACGGTTCTCAAACGATATTTCGCGTCTTTCGCGGATTAATCTTAAAGATTGATTTACCGGGTTCGGCACCAGCCGGCAGGCGGAAAGCTGCCGGTCCGCGTTTCATACAACTCATTGAAAACTCAATGACAGACCAAATGACAGACCAAATACAATATGGTTCCTTCAGTCCCCACCCGGATAAACATACTGATGTATAATTAAAAATTATTGACCGGTTAAGGTAATGCCGTTAACCTGATATTATTCAAAGGGTTCAGCTTGAGATTTGATTATTGGTCTGATAAAGGATCTTTACGGCACATAAATATCGAACAGACTCCCGGATATTTACAAATAAGATGAGGAAAAAATGAC
>CAZOEH010000042.1:0-9902 GCA_964578785.1 uncultured Desulfonema sp.
CCTTCTGCATCTTCTCTTTTTCGGACTTTATCCTCCACGATATGTCATGAACGGTGAAGATCGCCTTTTTTGAACTGTTTAAAGAGTCGGGGCTGCTTAATTTGAAGTTGCCCGTAAATGTGGTTCCGTCATTGCGCCGGAAAGCCGCTTCAATATCGACCAGATCTCCTCCTTTACGGATTTTTCCATTGATAATACCGGCCACACGTTCATACTCGCTTTCGGATGCATAAATTATTTTTATGCTTTTTTCCGTATAATCTTCCTTGTTCCTGAATCCGAACATTTTAATCATTTCGTGATTTGCCCAGCTTATTAAATCATTTTCGATAAGACCTATGCCTACAGGTGAAGCGGAGAGAATGTTGCTCAATATGTCATTGGTGTGCTGAAGCATCTCTTCCGCTTTTTTCCGGTCGCTTATATCCTCTATGATTCCGTCAATCCATCTGATATTTCCATTTTCGTCATATTTAATGGTCGCTGTGCAGGACCCCCACATGGGCGTTCCGTCTTTTTTCTTAAGCTGAAGCTCTTTCCCTTTCACAAAGCCGTTCCGGGTGACCTCTTCAATAAAACACTTTCTGTCTTCAGGGTTCAAATACAGATCAGAAACGGGAACTTTCATGAATTCTTCAACGGAAGCGTAAGCGAATATTTTTGCAATTGCGGTATTCGCCTGTATAAACCGGCCGTGCGGACCTCCCGTGTTCCTGTAGACGCCGGCGCTCAGGTTTTCAACAAGCGCTTTATATTCCTCTTCGCTTTCAATGAGGGATTTTTCCGACAATTTTAAAGAGGCTTCATCATCAGGCTGTTTTGAGCTATGTTCCGTATTTTCATGGATCGGTTTTCCCTGCATCTGATTCTTCTCCGGTTGAATGCATGTATCCCAAATTCTGTGTGAAGCCGCCATACATGGGAAATAAACAGAATGTCATATATTTGCGGCAGTGTCGAATCCCGAAACTATCTGTTCGGCTATTTTTTCAGCGGATACTCCGAAAAGCTCTTTCATTCCGACCTTCTCCAGACAGTTGTCGTCCCATGCAACGCTGTTTTCCTGAACTATATTTTTTATATGGTCGTATTTTCCTCCGAGGGCTTTTATCTTTGCGGTAAGAGTAACATTTCCCCTGAAAGATATATTAAGCAAAAGAAGGTGCTCGATTGTATTCGGACTTAATGAGGAGGATGATATCGCCGGAATTATTATTATGCTCCGGTCGTCTTTTCTCCCTTTTCCGATATATACGTTCCCGCTCTGGACGATGATTTTTTTGGTTCCTTTAAGCCGGGTGTCCGTTTCAACCCGGGAAGGAATTGATTTCAAAGAACCGTCCTTTTTTAAGACCTCGATTGCCGTATCATCCGTAAGTTCTCCCAGAACACTCAGCCGGCTGATCCTGTACAGAATAGATCCCTTTATTCCTGAAACGATTTCCTGAAGATTTTTTAAAACGATTATATTTTTGTTTATGAGCTGAGAAGGATTAAGGCCGGCGGCATATATAGAATCAAACAGAATGCCGTAAAGCTTTTCGCTGATGCGGCTTGTTCCTACAGTGACGGTTTTGGCCTGATGCTTTATAGCGTCTATCGGCCTCGCCATCCGGTTGATCGATTCGCCGAGAACTTTTAAAAGGGTATCGACCATGTTCAGGGCGGTTCCCTTTATGCCAAAATCGAGTTCAAAATCGGATGCCGGCAATTTTCCTGCAAGATACTTGCAGAGAAGAATAAGATTAGATGCCGCATCAATGCCCATGCTCGACGGAAAGCGTTTTTCGGCCTTCTTTCTTGCAAATTCGCTATAGAAACGGGCAATTATTTCCCTGAATTGTTTTTCGAGGATCAGTTCGTATATATCAACACCCTTTCCGAGTCTGTCGTCAACCGTGCGCCTGATCTCTTCTCTGAAGCGGTACATCAACCCGGAACCTTCATTTATCGATAAAGCCGCGTAATATCCCCAGAGATGCCCCGCAAGCGTGTTTAAGATCGGGGCAAAGTGCTGACTTGTCACCGGCACATGGAAAACATCCTCGGCATACCCTGCAAATCTTTCTTCTCCCTCATCGGCTATGACTATCGGCAAGGCCTTGTGAGCTTTAAATATTGCCGTATCCTTTATTATGTCTCCTATTACATTGCCTCTCGTTCCTGCGGCGCAAACAATAATGAGAGGTTCCGATGAAAGATCAATATGTTTTTTATCCTCCACGTAATCGGATGAGATTGTCTTGTAACAGAGTTCACTGAGCTTGATTCTTATTTCATCAGCCGAAGCTTTGTTGGGGCCGCTTCCGACTGCCGCCCAGTAGGTCTTTGTAACGGCCAGCCTTCGTGCGGATGCTTCGATTCTCTCCCGCATCAAAAGAATTTTTCTCATGTAAGAAGGTATTTCCAGAAGACTTTTTATCTCCTCCGATATAAAAACTTCGTTCCGGCGCCCCGTCATCCCGGCGATGAAAAGACCGAGAACCGCGCCTGCAACAATCTGGCAGTAAAAAGCCTTCGTGGAGGCAACGGACATTTCGATATCACGTCCGCTGCTGGTGTACAGCACGCCGTCAACCTTGAAGGTTATATCCGAGTCCCTTCTGTTCACTATGGCAATGGTATGAGCGCCTCTTTTTTTCACCATCTCAACGGTGCGGTTTGTGTCTGTAGTGGTTCCCGACTGGGTTATAGCCACAACGAGGGTGTCGGACATGCCGTTTGAATTTTCATCATGGCAGAGCTTGAAACCGCTCAGTTCCGAGGCTTTGTGAGCGCTGATATGAACAGCAGGATCGTTCAGGTAATAGTTGAGAATGTCCGAACATACGAGCGCTGCAACCCCGGCGGTTCCCTGACCCGTAAAGAGGATGCGCCTCACCGCGTTTCCATTAAAAGCTTTTCTTATTGATTCGGGGCACTCCCTGTCGGAGAGGTAAACCGAATGCCTGCCGCCGTCTGCGCTCACCTTCCAGCGGTTTTGAAGAGTCTTTTCAACAGAAGAAGGAGATTCGGATATCTCTTTTAAAAAGTAATGGGGATAATTCTGAGGATCTATATCCCTTGATGTAATGCCGGTATGCTTTATATTTTTTTCTTCAACGGGAATGCGGGTGCCGTCATAGTACATAGCTTTTATCCCGGAAACCCCGCCTTTGGATTCCTGGCTCAACATATAAATCTGCCCGCCGGCCTTTATTTTGTTATCTCCGTTCGACTTGTCCCCTTCAAGTTTCAGGTAATACGGAGTTTCTTCTACGAACCCGTAAACTTCTGAAGCCGGCATGTAGTGATCTTTTCCTATGCCGATAAAAACAGCCTGCCCGCCGCCCCTCTGGGCAAGATAAATTCTTCCCGGATCAAGATCCGTGTGCATCGATATTGCGTGAGATCCTTCAAAATCATTCACGGCAAACCGGAAAGACTCTTCAATGCCGAATCCGGAGTTTAAGTATTTTTCAATCTGAAGCGGAATAATTTTGGTGTCTGTCGTAATATCGCCGTGGATGAAATTGCCCCTGCCTTCATACTCTCTTTTCAACTCGACGTAATTGTCGATGTCGCCGTTTAAGCATACATGAATGATGCCGTTTTCACCCTTACCGCTTCCGTCGATGGGATGGCAGTTCGCTTCGGTTATGGCGCCGACTGATGCCCAGCGTGTGTGGGACGTAATGGTATTGTAACGACAGGGAAAAGTCGCAAGAATTCCAAGTATGCGGTCATCTTTAATCTGTTTGCGCAGAAAAGCTATATTGTCTCCCAGACGGCCTATTTCTGCGGCAACTTTATAAACGAATGCAATGGAGATAAGAGGTTTTCCGTCCGCACCTTTAGTGCTGCCTGTTGTTATGCACCCGTTTAAGAGGATATCACGGCCAGAGCGGTCTTTTAAATTTCCGGCAAGTTTCTCGTCGGCAATTATTTTTTCAAATTTGCCGTATTCGGGAATCTCAAGAGCGAACATCATGGAGATACCGGCCGAATCACGGCCTCTGACCTCGAGGCGGTCCATGCTGTTTAACACCGCATTTATCTTTTTATATAAAGTCAGAGTGGAAAAAGAAGGATTATTTCCGGAAGAGCCGATAAGTTCCCTTATATTTATGATGTTCTGTCCTATTTCATTTGAGAAAAGCCATGAAATATCCTTAAGGTTTTCGATTCTGTTTGACATGATCTCAGCCGCCGAAGGCTCAAGGCGGCCTATCTGTCCGGAAAGAATATTCGATTCCGAATCTGTGATGCGGTTTATCCGTTCCGAAAGAACCGCTATTTTTTTCTGAAGATTGCTGCTGATAAAGAGTTCAAAGAACGTTTCGTCCCTGTTAAATTCCCTGACGCTCTCGAGGAGGGAGCTGAGGATCTCTTCGCCGCAAAGATAGTTATCATGGATGGACGAATTGTTTTTGATACAAAGATCGAATGAATGAGCTTCGATTTTACCGATATTATCTTCCAAGAGAGCAAGGTCGATATCCGGGGCCTCATTTTTCTCTTTTTTAAATGAGACAATACCGGCAAGTCCGCAGCAGAGAACATTCTCCCGGCAGGGGAAAAATATAAACGAGCGGCAGGGAACATTGGCAGGGTTTTTCCCGAAATAGATTCCGGAAGAAAGATAATATTTAATTTTGCTGAAAAACGCTTTTATCAAACCGGATATCGCAGCCGGTATTTTTAATTTTAATATCATGCTCATACAGTTTCCAATGTGCTTCATAAAAAGGCATATTTTATTTTTTGTGCGTCATTTCCGCGAAAGTCCGCCGCGGCGGATTTTTTCAACTTGTTCCGGACTCCCGTTTTCACGGGAGTGACGGTATCTCGTCCTTTTTACGAGTTCCTCTGATTTAATTACATTGTTTGCCAAGAATTTCACATATGGTATTTATATCTTCCGGGCAGTCGACTCCGATGCTTTTGTGCGCGGTAACGACAACATGCACGGGAATATCATTTTCAAGCAGCCTCAACTGTTCAAGCTTCTCTGCGGTTTCAAGACTACTCGGTCCCAGTGAAACGAATTTTATCAATGTCTTCATCCTGAAGGCATATAAACCGATATGCCCGAAAAAAGATCCGTCACTGCTGTCGCGATAACACGGAATCGGCAGGCGTGAGAAATAGAGGGCGTTTCCTGTTTTGGAAAATACCGCCTTCACCTGATTGATGCTCATTGCTTCGTTCTTCCCGATCTTTCTTGCCAGAGTGGTTACTTCAATGCCGGGTGATATGAAAGGGCCGACAAGTTCCGTCAGCATGGCAGGTTCGAGAAGCGGCTCATCTCCCTGTATGTTCACGATTATGGCATCATCGGGCAGATTTAATAATTGCGCTGCTTCCAGAACGCGGTCGGTTCCGCTCGGATGATCTTTCCGGGTCATTACCGCCGGCACACATAGCGCTTTTGCCGCGGTAAGTATGCGTTCATCGTCCGTAGCAACCACAGTTTTCGTTAGTCTGGAGCACTTTATCGCGCGTTCGTACACATGAAGGAACATGGGCTTTCCGGAAATATCCGCGAGCGGCTTTCCGGGGAAGCGGGTAGAACCAAAGCGGGCCGGTATTATCCCGTAACATTTATACTCTTTTTCCATATCGGTTAATAAAAATCAGCTGAGAGGTGTGCCGGGTTTTACCTTTCTGTCCAGAGTCGCAACTGTACATCCGTTTTCATCAGTTGCAGCCAGCAGCATCCCGTTTGATATAATTCCCATTATCTTTGCGGGTTTAAGATTTGCAACCACCATCACCTGTTTCCCGATAAGGTCTTGGGGGGAATAGCTCGAGGCGATACCTGCAACAATGGTTCTTGTTTCACCCATATCGATCTCAAGCTTTAGAATCTTCCTCGCTCCGGGAATTGACTCCGCACCGGTTATGGTTGCAACCCTTAAATCAATTTTGGCAAGCTGTTCTATCGTTATTTCCGGTTTGATTTCAGGTGTTAAAGCGCCTGCTTTCTTCTCTGGCATTGAAGATTCATCCTTTTTCCTGTCGATCCGGGGGAAAAGTGAGATTGATTTGGGAATACTTGTGCCGGCTTTGATATTGTTCCAGGTTTTGAGCTGTTTCAGATCATAAAATGAATTGTCGGGAATTTGTCCCAGGTGATACTGCATCGTTTTTGCCGTCTCCGGCATGACCGGATAAATAAGCCCTGATACGGTTCTTAAACCTTCAAGGAGATTCAGTATGACAAATTCGAGCTGTTTTCTGCCTGTCTTATTTTTTGCAAGCACCCATGGCGCGGTAACATCGACATATTTATTCATAAGGCTTATGAATTCCCAGACAGAGATCAGAGCCTTGTGAAAAGCGAAACTTTCCATGGATTTTTCGTATTCTTCAACAACCGCGAATGCCTGCGCCTTTAAACCGCCATCCAGTTCGCTTTCGGCTTCGGGGTCGATTTGCGGAATAATGCCTCCGAAATACTTATGAACCATTGTAATGACCCGAGAGAAGAGATTTCCGAGATCATTCGCGAGGTCGGAATTCAAACGTAAAACAAGCGCCTCTTCATTGAAACCGGAATCAAGCCCGAAAACCATCTCTCTCATCAGAAAATATCTGAAAGCGTCAAGGCCGTAAGTGTTTTTAAGCGAAAGAGGCTCTATGACATTTCCGAGACTTTTTGACATCTTGCTCTGATCCACATTCCAGTATCCGTGAACATTAAGATGCCTGTATACGGGTATTCCGGCCGCCTTCAGCATTATGGGCCAGTATATTCCATGAGGTTTTAAAATATCCTTAGCGACAATATGCTGAGCGGCAGGCCAGTATCTGCTGAAAAGCCCGCCTTCAGGGTAACCCAGAGCCGATACATAATTGAGCAGGGCATCGAACCAGACGTATGTTACATATTTATCATCGAACGGAAGCGGGATTCCCCATTCGAGGCGGGTTCTGGGGCGTGAGATGCATAAGTCTTCCAGAGGCTCTTTTAAAAAGGAGAGGACTTCATTTTTATATCTTTCGGGGCGGATGAAATCAGGGTTATTTTTGATATGGTCGATCAGCCAGTCCTGATAACGGCTCATTCTGAAAAAGTAATTGGACTCCCTTATTACTTCCGGTTCCGTTTTGTGATCGGGACATTTCCCTTCGGAAAGCTCTCTCTCGGTGTAGAAGCGTTCACAGCCGAAACAATACAGCCCTTCATATTCGGAAAAGTAGATATCTCCGGAATCATTAATTTTTTTCAGTATGTGCTCAACGACAGCTATGTGCGAGGGATCGGTCGTGCGAATGAACATGTTGTAGTTGATATTCAATTCGGGCCACAGCTCTTTAAAAAGCCCGCTTATTTTATCAGAATATTCTCCAGGGCTTAAATTCTCCCTGCCTGCCGCACGCACGACTTTGTCTCCATGTTCGTCGGTGCCGGTAAGCAGAAAGGTATCTTTATTAAGCATCCTTTTATACCGGCAAACAACATCGGCGACAATTGTAGTATATGCATGCCCGAGATGGGGCTTGGCGTTCACATAATAAATCGGTGTAGTAATATAAAATGGGGTCTTCATCTTATTCCGTATTATTGTTCAGAATAATCTTCTCATAAAATTCTTCCTGGGGCATTTCCATCTCTTCAACTCTGATACACTCATCTCCGGCGGGTTCACTTTCAAACGATTTATCCCCCGGAAGCGCAGGGAATATTCCATGCTCAAATGTCAGGCAGCACATAAGCCTGCCGCACTGGCCGGAAATTTTAGTCGGATTCAGGGAAAGGCTCTGTTCTTTTGCCATCCTTATTGAAACGGGACCGAATTTATCCATGAATAGTGAACAGCAGATTTCCCGGCCGCATCTTCCGAGTCCCCCGCACATCTTTGCCTGATTACGGATTCCCACCTGCCTCATTTCAATCCGGACGCCCAGCTCTTTTACTAGTATTTTAACCAGTTGTCTGAAATCAACGCGACCTTCCGCTGTAAAATAGAATATTAGTTTGCTTGCATCAAAAGAGTTTTCTACCGAGAAAAGATTCATTTTAAGGTCAAGCTCTTTTATTCTTTTAAGGCAAAAAGCATACGCATTCTGCTCCGTCTCCGCATTTTTCGCTTTTTGCTGGTAATCTTTTTCATTTGCCAGGCGAATTACTTTTTTAAGCGGTTTATTATGAGGAAGATCGGAATAGACAGGCGCGACAGTCACTATGCCAAAGCTTATCCCCTGCTCGGTTTCAACAATAACATTATTTCCGATATTTAGGACAAATGCGCCGCTGTCAAAATCATATACTTTCCCGGCGGGCTTGAATCTGATGCCGACGACTTTCATATATTAAGTCCGGAATTCAGGACTTTTCTTCTCCTTATCGCACAATAACTACTCAGGTTATTTAGACTGTAGGCTGAAGTCGTTTAGCTTATGCCAACAGATCGTATCCGTTAATCAGAAACCTTTTTAATACTGATCTTTTCAGTATCCCCTTGCGGGGTGGAAAAACGCGGGAAATAATTTGTAAATTTGCTGACTGCCTACAGCCTATCTCCCTGCGCAGTTACTCCGCACAAGTCTGAATACCAGAGTCTCCGCAGTAAGCCTTATATTAGCATTTGCCAGAATGTTGTTCCGGGCGCCCCTGATTTCATCAAATTTTGAAAGAAGATCCTTTTCAGTATGCCTTGGCGATGCGGTTTTTGTTTTATCTGAAATATCCGAGAATATGATCTTCCCGGGATAATATTTAAAAATGGCGATATCCCTGTACCAGATATTAAGTATTTCGAGGGAGTCTAATAAATCCTCCTTCTCTCTTGACAGTCTTTCAGCAAAAGCCAGGCACTTACCTGTCTCTTTTAATGATAAAGTTTCAATTTCATTTACAAGCCAGTCTCTTTTTTTAATGCGGCTTTTGTCGCTTAATGCAAGAGCGCGGGTAAAGCTTCCGTTTGCCATAGCGGCAAATATACCTGCTTCAGCAGGTTCAATACCTTTGTTTTCAATCAGCATTTCAGCCAGCTTTTTCCTGGAAAGAGGATTGAATCTTATATGCTGGCACCGTGATGCTATAGTCGGAATAATATCCGATTTTTCGGTTGAGGTCAGAATCAGAATGGTTCGCTCAGGAGGCTCTTCCAGTAATTTTAAAAGAGCATTTCCAGCCGCCTTGTTCATTGTCTGGGCATCGGATATAATAACCGTTCGTATTCTTGCCTCATAAGGTTTAAACGCAAGAATTTCACATAATTCGCGAACCTGGGATATCCTTATATAAGGGCCGGCAGGCTTTATCTCGATAATATCAGGGTGGCTGTTTGACAGAATCTTTCTGCATGAACTGCAAATGCCGCACGGCCCGTCACTTTCCGGTTTTCCGGTTAAATCGGACTGTTGGGAATTCGCAGAGGATACATGAGGAGTCCTCCCAAAACAGTTGCAGGCCATTGCAAATGCCTTTGCAGCAGCCTCTTTACCCACCCCTTCCGTTCCGGTGAAAAGAAGCGCATGAGGAATGGCTCCCTTTCTGATGAAAGTGTTTAAAATCAGGGCCGGCCTTATTTGATCCGTTATTGATTCAAAACCAGACACTAATTAAATATCTACCCGTTCTTTCAGCTCTTTTCCTGATTTGAAGAAGGGGAGTTTTTTAGGCTTTATAGTCACTTTCTCACCGGTCTTGGGATTTCTGCCCGTGTAACTTTTATAATTTTTTACATAAAAGCTGCATAAGCCGCGTATTTCAATGCGGTCTCCCTTTGCCATTGAATCTGCCATCGAGTCAAAAAAAATCTGCACTATTCTGGCTGCTTCCGATTTTGAGATGTTCGCTTCATTCTTGAGTGCCGAAATTAGCTCCAGTTTATTCATGTTTCCTCCTTGAAAAATAACCATGAGAGACCTGCGCATAACATTCAACAAGACATAGCTTACAATAGTTACGA
>CAZOEH010000042.1:9912-13832 GCA_964578785.1 uncultured Desulfonema sp.
ATAAATGTTTATAATAAGTCAAGCAGTTATGATAATTTTTGTGTCAAAACCTCAATATCCTCTTCATCGACTTCCACGGAAGCGAACTGCCCGAGAGCTTCAATGTTTACTATTACGCGCCCGATTTTACCTTGTCTTGCGAATGTCCCCGTAACACCTTCGAAAGGTCCTCCCGTAACAATGACCCTGTCTCCTTTTTTAAAAACGGTTCCGGTTAATATTTTACCGTCTCCAGCCGTCATGATCTTAAGAGACTCTATGGTCTCAGTCGGGACAGGAAGAGGTCCGCCATGGCTTCCTACCAGGCGGACAGCTCCGGCGGTTTTAACAATTTCAAGATGACGGCCTGGTGTAAGATCTGATTTCACGAAGAGGTACCCAGGGAAAAGAGGGATCCTTATCATGACTTTCCTGTCGACACGCCTGCTTCTGACAAGAATTTTCGGTAAAAAAACTTCTATCGATTTTTTAGTCAATCCTTCATAGACAACGTTTTCAAACCTGCTTTTGGTATGAAGCACGTACCATGTAGGAATTATTATTGCCGCCATCTAGTTCCCGAGACCGCCAAGACCCGATAAGTTTATCATAAAAGTATATTTTTTATCATCAACCTCATCAATATATCGTAAATCTACCGCCCAGCACTGGGCGGTATAGAGAAATCCCAGGCCGGTTTGTATCCGTCTGTTATCGCGGATATTGAGCTCATGATCAGCTGTTAATTTAAGGTTGTCATAAATTTTAATGTTGACTGTTGCAAGCATGGATTCTATGGAATCACGGGCAAACCTGTATTCCGCGACAAGCGAATCCCCGCGGTTGTCCCATAACATGCCTGAAACATTCCGCGTGACAAACCAGTTGTCATATGTCGACCATGTCGCATCCGCCGATAAGGAGATGTATTTTACCGGACTCAACCTGAGTTCTCCGTATACGGGAGAAAAAGGTCTCCCGCCTATCCTGTTTTCCTTTTCTTCTTTTATATTATAGCTCTGCTCAACCTTTATTCTTAAAAATTCATTGTATGCAAAAGAGGGCTTCTCTTCCTCTTTACTGCCGGAATCGCCGGTTTTACCAGTTACAGATCTTGATGTAAAAGTGTTTGTGAGAGAATAGGTTATCAGATTGTTCCCTGCGATACGGTCAATGCTGTCAAAGAACGGATAATCGGTCTGTTTCTCATTCGGTATGTAATTATATACGATCTGTGGCTTTATTGAATGCTTGATGCTATCCACATGCTCACTGTTTATTTTGAACACTCCGAACAGCTCGGTGGAAAGGTCAAGCCTGATATCGTACAATTCCCTGTTATGGGTCGTATCTTTCACCGTAGTATCCATTCCCGACGGGTCGACATACCAGGTTGTATGCCTTAATCCCAGAGAGGGTTCGAATGAAAAAAAGTTTTTAAACCTGTATGGCAGATATACCCTCGGATACAGGTCTATGCGATGGCCGGATGTTCCGTCTTTCCGGTAAAAGTTTGTATATTCGGTGTTGAGATCCGCATAAAGAGGCGTGCCCGCTACCTGCTGTTTTGAACCGTCAAACTCAATAACAGGCAGTTTGTGCAGGGTATTGTCAGTGTCGCTCCACCTGCGGTTGATAACATTATCATACCAGCGGGTTTCCGCATTCAAGGTGAAGGAAGACCAGCTTTTGGAAAGATTCAGCCTGTTTATCCTGACCGGATCATCGTAGTTATCTATCTCTCTTCCAAAATACTTTGTAAAATACTTTTCCGTAGAGTCGAACCCGTTATATCCGTCTCTGAATTCATGCAGGTAGTCCTGGTCGCTTACAATATCGAGATCTACTTTTGCGTTGAAACCGAAAGGCATTTTATGATCATTCTTCATTCTGAACCAGTACCTGTCGGAATTGGGGCGCAGGCTTGTGTCGTCTTCATATCCCCATTTTTTGCTTGAATCTCCGGTCCCGTCATCTATCTTCCGGTCGTTAAGAAAGTCAAACATTACGGTTCCCTTCGATTCGCTGCTTGCAATATAACGGTATTCGAATCCGGCTTTTTCGCCACGCTCGCTCATAAAGTGGCTATAGAAAGTGGCGTCGGTATTTTCATTGATCGCCCAGAAATAGGGCTGATTGTATTCAATTCCCTTTCGTGTGGATTCCCCGATCTGCGGAGAGAGAAGGCCTGACTGGCGCTTTAATTTTGCAGGAAAGACAAAAAAAGGAGTATAAATAACCGGCATTTTCTTTGTCCATAAGGTTGCATGATTTATAAAACCGTAGCCTTCAATATCTATTTTAAGCTTTTTACCTGTTATTTTCCAGGCAGGTGTATCGCCGTCACAGGTTGAAACGGTCGCCTCCTCCGCGGCATAAGAGTTTTCCCCCGTTTTTTCGATATTGCCGCCGCTTATGTGAAAGTTGTTCTCCTTAATAAAGACCGATCCGTCGTGTATGATTCCTGTTTCCGATTTAAGATCCGCATCAAGACTGGAACCTGAAAGAATATCCCCTCCCGCCTTCATCAGGACGTTTCCCTGTGCAAACGCCTTGAATGCATTATGGTCAAAGCGGACGAAGTCGGCTGAAAGGCTCATATCCTTTTTTGTTATAACGACATTTCCCGTTGCCGTATATATATTGGTATTACGGTCATGGCTGATTTCATCGGCGGAAATATTCCATGGTTCACCGGTATCGCCTGTTTTAAAACGATCCGTTCCGCTTAACGCAAAGAGATCGGAAGGGAAAAGAGAGATAAAGGCCAATATGATAAAAAGTATGTTGAGATAACCGGATATGCGGCCTGTGGATGAATGCTTCGGTCCTTCTTCCGGGGAAAAATAAAAAAGGCTTTTATATTTATTTTCACGGTGGAGCATGAGTATCCGGAATTTTTAGGTCTCATCCTTTATATATACACAATGCATTATTGTTATAAATTATATGCAGGCTATAACGGATAAAGACAAATTATGTGCCGCTAAATCAGTATCTGATTGAAACTTCAATTATTTTAATATAATTGCAGGTGGCAGGATATAAGAGAGGCATATAAAAATCAAGCGTCAGTTTTAAAATAAATACCTTCTTTCAAAAAAAATCAAATTGGTTTATTATAAAAAAAATCAAATGTTATGCGTAGATCTAAGAGAGGTGTTTTATAAATATGAAGGTACTGATTACCAATGACGACGGTATTTATGCCGAAGGTCTGTGGGCGTTATACAGAGCATTCATCAAAAGCCATTCGGTGACTGTCGTCGCTCCCGATCGTGAGAGAAGCGCCGTAAGTCACGCGATTACGCTGCATGAACCCCTTCGGGCAAAAAGAATCAATCCGGACGGAGGATTTCCGGGATATGCAGTCAACGGCACTCCTGCGGATTGTATAAAGCTGGGAGTGCTTGAAATTCTCGGATACAAACCGGATATCGTTATTTCCGGAATAAATCCGGGAGCCAATGTAGGTGTTAATGTCAATTATTCGGGAACTGTCGCAGCCGCAAAGGAGGCTTCACTGTACGGCGTAAATTCGATCGCGGTATCAATCCAGGGATATGAGGCGAAATACCTGGATGAGGCGGCTTTATTTATCGAAAAACTGACTGAAAAAGTTGTTGAAAAAGGTCTTCCGCCCGGGACTTTTTTAAATGTCAATCTGCCCTGCATGCCGGTTGAAAAAGCTGCCGGAGTAAGGATCAGCAGGCAGGATATCGATATCTCCCCTGAGTTTTTTGAAAAAAGAGTCGATCCGAGAAACCGTATATATTACTGGCAGGGATATGACGCAAATCCATCCGGGTATAATCCGGATACTGATGGAGCGGCACTTTGCGATAAATATATATCGATAACTCCGATCAAGTGCGATATGACCGATTACAGCATGATGGATGTGCTTAAGGAATGGAATATAAACAACAGCTGACGGCTTC
>CAZOEH010000043.1:0-13321 GCA_964578785.1 uncultured Desulfonema sp.
TTCAGAATGACAATGTGACATTCAAACCGTAAACAAAAGTATCATCGAGCTTTCCGTTAAAGTTGTATGAGTTGTCGTCAACCGTCCTTTTGGCCGCGCCTGAAAGAGGGAACCAGTACTGTATTAAAGGCTGTATAACGATATTCCCGGCAACAGGAATGGTGAGTCCGGCCTTGACCATGCCATCATGGAATGCCTGATATTTCTTTCCTGTATATGCGCCTGTTGATCTTTCGTAGGTTTTCCAGTAGTCGGCACTGCCGGCAAAATATCCTGCAGATGCTCCCAGATCCAGGCTGATCTCCTTATAGATCGGGAGGGATTTCGACGCTGAAAGATTTATGTATGTTCCTGAATACTCAGTGATGTCCTGATAGATAGCCAATGTCGGCTTGAGAAGAGTATCATAAGTGGCTGAGATAAAAAGCTCTTCAGTCTCGTTAGCATACTTCGTACCGTAATAGACATATCCCCCGGTAAGTGCAAGTTTCTCTATGTTGTAAGTATAGCTCAGGGTAAGGTCGGTCTCATTGAAGCTTTTCTGTCCTTTTCTGTCAGGAACAAAAGATTGGGTAGGGTGCTCGTCAGTATCAATATTACCCCACATTGATGCACTGAAGCCCTTGTAGGAAACAGTCACTGCAGGCTGAATAACAGCGCTATGCGCTCTCAACTCATAGCCTCTGAAGATGTACCTGTTTTGAACACGCCCGCTGAAACGCTTCCTGTTGCCGAATTATCCCGGGTCGCCTGAACAGCAGGGGCGCCTGTGGCCGGAGTAGCCTCATCTGCACCGGCTGTTGTCATAAATGCTGCCATCATCAAAACGAACATACTTGTTGCTAAAAATAAATTTTTCATTTTTTCTCCCTTCAATTAATTGATTGATCAAAATACAACGCTCACCCTTATTCCTCTGATCTTCACATCGCTTAAGTATTCGTTTATGCCCTGCTAAAAGTATAGCTATAATCATGCCAACACATAACTATCTGAAATACATTATAATATATGTTTATCCAGATAATAGCAACACTACATAATTGTATATATACTATAATATTATTACAAAATTGTATAATTAAATACGATAGCCCCAATAATCGGATTATCGGCGGGTATGGGATGTTTGGTTATTTTTGCCACACACTGACATGAGGGCATGATCTGTTTGATCTTAAAATAACTTTTCTTATATTTTTCATAATTCTGAGGGTTATGAGATCTTCAGGATATGAGATAGTCGACCGCAACCGCGTTGTCTTCAATCGCATCCAGAATAGTATCAATGACCTCTTCGCTTACAACGTTTCCGTACCAGTGCCCTTCGGGATAAATGACAATCACCGGTCCGAAATCGCAGGCTTTCATGCAGCCCGTGCTGGTAACGGCGGCATTCAGCCCCCGATCCAGTATTTCGTTTTCAATGTAAGGTAGAAAATTCAGGGATCCTTTTTTGTTGCAGGTTCCCTTGGAATCACCGCCGGCTCTGAAGCTGGCACATACAAAAATATGATGCTCGGGCTTGTCCATTTGTATCTCCTTAAACACAACATCCGATATAAATTCAAAATTCCAATGTCAACATGACTAAAATCATCCGCACCCGCCGCCGGTACCGGAACAATCCGCCCCGCAGGCGGTTATTTTCCGTTTCGTCAGAGGCCTGAGGCTTCCGCCGTCAAAAACCGTCTGCACGGCTTCATGTATCAGTCCTTCGATTTCCACGACCTCGATGCCTTTGCAGGTCAGCACCTGGCGGGGATTTGCGCCGACACCGCTGACTAGAAGCAGGCTGCAGTCGTTGATGCTGTCTGCCAGTTCGTCCCACCGGCGCAGGCCGCCGCCGGATTCCGGCGTCCGGCGCGACTCTATCAGCGATACGGCACCGTTCTTTTTGCCGTATATCAGCAGGTGGTCCGCCTCCCCCAGATGCTGATTCACCAATACGCCTTCCCTGCTGGCCACGGCCACAAAAGACCGGGAACCGTTTATCGCAAGGGTTTGCGGCTCCGGCATTTTTTCGCAGGTTTTCAGCGCAGTCAACAGTTCGGACGGCATGTCTTCACCCAGCAGGCCCACGGCGTCCGCCCTGCAGCGGGTGCAATGGTGCATCTGGGGAATGAATTTTCCGGCCTCTTTCCGGATTTGGGAGATCATCTCTTTGGAGGGCTCCGGAATATTTTCAAAGGATGAGCCCTGATTCGGATAATAGGGAACGCAGTTTAAAATATCCACGTGCATTTCCCCCATCTTTCCGGCAACCTCCGGTATATGCGCATCGTTGATGCCGGGGATGATGATCGAATTGACCTTGACCACGATCTCTTTTTCCTTGAGTCTTGTGATGGCCTCGATTTGTTTTTCAAGCAGCAGTTTCGCCCCTTCTGCGGGATGAAACACCCGTTTACCGTGGCGCACCCAGGCATATATTTTTTCAGCCACGGCCGGATCGATGGCATTGACTGTAACGGTAACATGACTGATCCGGATCTGCGCCAGCTCGTCAATATACGGGCCGATACCCAGTCCGTTCGTGGCCACGCACAGGAGCATCTCCGGATAGCTTTTTCGGACCCGCCGCAGGGTCTCCATGGTTTCTTCCGGATTGGCAAATGGATCTCCGGGCCCGGCAAGGCCGACCACGGAGATGTTCTTCTTTTTTTCAAACACCGAATCGAGATAGACCATGGCCTGCGCCGGAGACAGCACGCCGGAAGTGACGCCTGGCCGGCTTTCGTTGATACAGTCGAATTTGCGGTTACAGAATTTGCATTGAATGTTGCACCGGGGCGCAACCGGAAGATGGACTCTTCCGAAAGTGTGCCGTGCCTTGTCATTAAAGCAGGGATGATGGGTAAAGTTCAGGTTCGTGTCAGTTTTCATGATAAGGCACCTTTCACATATATGAATATCCGATATCGGATGATTTTTGCCTTTGATCCAGCAGGGTATTGACGATGCTGTCAAACAGGTTCTGGGCCCCCTGGTAGCCGATATGCAGAATTCTGGCGCCGCCGATCCGGTCATGAATCGGGAATCCGACCCGCACCAGTGGGACCGGGATTTTCCGGGCCACGGAATATCCCTTGCTGCTTCCGATCAGAAAATCCGGCTTCAATTTGTCAGCTTCTTCCGCGATTTCAATAAAATCGATGTTGTCATAAACGTAAATTTCCTGTTCTGCGGGTCCAGCGACCACCTCTGCAATTTTTTCCCTCAAATACCCGCTTTTCCCGCTGGATGCGCACAGCACCGGAATCACGCCGATTTCGGATAAAAAGGACGCCAGGCCCACCACCAGATCTTCCTCGCCGTAAACCACGGCTTTTGTGCCGGAAACATATTTGTGGCCGTCAATATATGCGTCGATGAGGCGGCCCCGTTCTTCCCGGTATTTTTCCGGCATGCGTTTTCCCGTGATATTTTCCAGCGCTTCAAAAAACCGATCCGTCTCATGGATGCCGATGGGCAGGCCCGGGCTGTAAAGGGGAATGTCAAATTTATCCCGCAGGTGTTTTCCGGCGCTGCCTTGCCCGGACAAAATCCTGCCGAATTCCATGCTGGCCTTGGCATTTCCCATTTTCCGGATTTCGTTGACAGGGGTTCCGCCTTCCGGAATCTTGTGGTATTCCTTCCAGGGCGCGCCGTCCAGGGTTCTGGAATAATCCGGGAGGATCAGACAGGGCAGCCCCATGTCGCTGAAAATTTCCTTCAGCAGGCGAAGATCCGCCGGAGACAGCATGCCCGGAAAAAGATTCACCCGATCGCTTTTTTCGTTTTGAACTGTCGCCAGCACGGACACCACCGCCCTTACCGCGCCGTGAAATCCGTCGATATGGGTTCCCTTGTAGCTTGGCGTGGATACGTGCACCAGCGCCGGCGTTTCCTTTTCCTTGTGCGCCTCCCGGTATTGCCGGATAAACATGGGAACATCATCTCCGATGGTCTCCGACAGGCAGGTTGTGGCGATCCCAATCAGTTCCGGGTGATACTGCTTTTCAAGGTTATCAAGGGCTGTCATCAGATTCACGCCGCCCCCGAATATGGCGGTCTGCTCTCCGAAATTGGAACAGGCGATATCCACCGGCTCTTTATAATGACTGATCAGATACCGGCGCATATAGGTCGAGCATCCCTGAGAGCCATGAATCAGAGGAACCACGCCTTTGATCCCCTTAAATGCAAGGGAAGCGCCCAGCGGCGTGCAGACGTTGCAGGCGTTCTGGGTGCCGGCATCGGTTATTTTTATTTTTCGCTGAATGATGACCGGCGCGCCCAAAGCAGTATCCGCAGTCTCTCTGGCAAATCCCCATACCGGACTGGTCACGCTTTCATACACTTCTTTGGCGAAATTGAGCATTCCCACATATCCGGCCAGTGGAATCTTGCGCTCATGATTGTGATCGCAAAAACCAACACCCATCTTGTATGCGATCGGGCGCTCCTTGACGCCGCCGATCACCAGATCCGCGCCTTTTTCAATGATATACTTGGAAAGTTCCAGGGGGTTTGCGTCATCCACAATAACCGTTCCGTCATCGCACAACTCCCTCAGTTCGGCGTAATCCTCCGGGCTGCCGGTCTGAGATCCGGCAAGCACCACATCCATACCCAGAAGGCGCAGGGCCTTGATGAGTGAAAATGCCTTGAATGCGCCGCCCACATAGATGGCCGCTTTTTTACCCATCAGCGCTTTTTTATACGCCTGAAGGCGGGGATAAACCCGGCTGATTTCTTCTTTGACCATGACCTGCGTGCGGCTGAGGATATCCGGTTGATCGCTGAAATGCTCGGCCACATCATACAGAGCCTTGGACATATCCTCGATGCCGAAATAAGAAACCCGAAGATAGGGAATTCCGTAAGTCTCTTCCATCATTTTGGCCAGATATGTCATGGAGCCGGAGCATTGAACCACATTCAAGTTGGCCCCATGCGCACGCTGTACGTCCGCCACCCGGCCATCACCAGTCATCACCGAAACTACCTGAACACCCATCCGCTCGTAATAGTCCCGGATGATCCATGCCTCTCCGCCGATGTTGAATTCGCCCAGGATATTGATGCTGGTTTTGCGGATGTCATCGGTTTTACCCTGTCCGATCAGTTTAAACAGGGCTTCGCAGGCAGCTTTGTAACCATCTCTTTTGGTTCCCTTGAACCCTTCCGAATTTACGGGAAGGACGGGGATCCCTTTTTCTTTGGCTACTTTCCGGCACACGGCATCTACATCATCGCCGATAATCCCCACAATGCAGGTTGAATATACAAAAGCCGCCTTGGGGGCATACCGGTCAATGAGTCCGGTCAAAATTGCGTAAAGCTTTTTCTCGCCCCCGAAAATGACATCTTTTTCCTGCAAATCCGTGGAAAAACTGAGGCGGTGAAGCTCGGGACCCGAAGACAGCGCGCCCCGGATATCCCAGGTGTAGGCCGCGCAGCCAACAGGCCCGTGAACCAGATGCACCGCATCCGCGATCGGATACAGCACCACACGAGACCCGCAGAACACGCAGGCTCTCTGGCTGATGGAGCCCGCTAGACTGTGTTTGTCGCAGGTCATCTGATAAGGCGCATCGCCTTTTTCCCAGATGTGGTTTTCCCGCTCTTTCAGTATGGGTATGCTTGTCATTACATCACTAGTTCCATGTTGATGTCGGTTGCGTCCCAATCTTTTCGATCCAGGAGCGCGTCCAGTATTTTTTCCAGAAATCGGATGCCGCCTTTATAGCCCATTGTCGGAAAATAGCTGTGTCCGATCCGGTCAAAAATCGGAAACCCGTAGCGCACCAGCGGAATATCCTCGTCCTTGGCAATGTATTTCAGGTATGTGTTGCCGATCAGTAAATCCACGGGTTCCTGCTTGATCCATTGATGCAGCAGGAACAGATCTCCGGGGATTTTGATTTTGACTTCACAGGGCGCATCTTTAACCACGTCGCGAAGTGTTTGCTCGAATTTCTTGCCCGCCGACGTTCCGCTCACCATATAGACCGGGACCATGTCAATGGAGACCAGGAATTTGGCTATGGCCAGAAGCTGATCCGGATCACCGGCCAGAGCGACTCTTTTACCGTAAAAATACTGATGCATGTCCGAGATCACATCCACGAGCTGTCCCCGCTCCAGCGTGAGCGCATCCGGCACGTTCACGCCCGCGATGCGCCTGAGGTTGTCGACAAACATGTCCGTGCCCTCAAGGCCCATCGGCAAATCAAGCAACTGGCAGGGAACCTTGCATTTGGCGTCCAAAGCTCTGGCCGCTGGACCCGAGGCCAGCTTTCCCAGGGCTAGGGTCCCCATGCTGGACCCGGTCAGTTTCAGTTCGGGAATCGTTACCCCGCCTTCCGGATACATGCGGAATTTTCCGGTCAGCGGGCCGTTCAACACATTAGAGGTGTCTGGGAACATGATCGTTTTAATGCCCATGAGCGATGCAATACGCCGGATCTCTTCCATATCCGCCGGCTCCGAATACCCCGGAATCAAATTGATGGTTTTGTTTTTATGTGCGTTTGATTCGGCAAAATAATCCACCATGGCCCGGGTCATGGTGGCAAATCCGGTAACATGCGATCCCACATAGCTGGGCGTATTGGCATGAATGACATATTTGCCATCTGGGATTTTGCCCTCACCTCTGGCTTTATTAATGATCTGCGGAATATCATCCCCGATGGTCTCCGACAGGCAGGTGGTATGCACGGCAATGATATCCGGATGATACACGGAGAAAATATTGTCGATGGCCTGAAGCAGGTTGGCCTGTCCTCCGAAAACTGAAGCACCCTCGGTAAATGCGCTGGTCGCAGCCATGACCGGCTCTTTGTAATGACGGGTCAGGGCGCTTCGATGATAGGCATAACACCCCTGAGACCCGTGGCTGTGCGGAAGACACCCGTGAATACCCAGTGCTGCATACATTGCGCCAATGGGCTGACAGGTTTTGGCCGGATTGATCGTTAACGCACTGCGTTCCGTAATTTCTTTTGGCGTATGTCTGAGCAGCATAATTCATTATCTCCAATTCTTTATTTGAATAGTCTTTAATCCCCCTCGGTCTCCTTTTTTTAAAGGGGGGAAATGGCGGCGCCTGACACTTGTGCCTTGTTACCTGCCATCGGCTTCCTCCATTACTCCCAAGCATACGTTGCCATGAGTTCCGGGTTTTTCTGCCAGGGCGCCTTCATGTAGCTCCAGATTTTGCTGTTTACCATCCGGTCAATGTCATTGTAGAAATTGACGGCTCCTGCAAACCCGGCATAAGGCCCGCCGGAATCATAACTGTGGAGCTGTTTCATGGGAATCCCGTGCTTTTGAATCGCGTATTTTTCCTTGATTCCCGCACAGAACATATCGGGCTTGTAAATCTCGATGAGCTGGTCCGTCTCATACTGACTGATGTCATCGATGATCAGGGTGTTGTTTGGCATGTCCGGCATCATGCCTTCATATTCGCTGAAAACCACACCGTTTTTGTTCAGCTTTTCAACTTCTTCAGGCCGTTTGCGGGGCCTGAATTTTTCGGGGTCCGGATGCACTTCCAATTCCTGAATATTTCGACTGTCCGCATCCACCCGGATATCGGGCAGTACCTTGCGGCCTTCATAATCGTCCCTGTGACCAAATTCATATCCGGCGGAAAGGGTGATCATCCCCAGTTCATTAAACAGATCCTGATAATGGTGGGCCCGGGACCCGCCCACAAACAGCATGACCCGTTTGCCTTTGGTGCGGGGATAAATGGCGTTTCTGGCTTTTTCCACCGCGGGCATTTCTTCGGCAATCACCGCCTCAACCCGTTCAGTGAGATTCGGATCTTCAAAATAAGCGGCTATTTTCCGAAGGGATTTTGCCGTGGATTCCGCACTGATAAAATTGACCTTGATCCAGGGCACCCCGTATTTTTTCTCCATCATCTCCGCGACATAATTAATCGAGCGATGGCACATGATCAGGTTTAAATCCGCCGTATGTGAATTGGCAAAGCCGTCTACGCTGGAGTTGCCGCTGAACGTCGACACCAGGGTAATTCCGCATTTTTCAAAAATCCGCTCGATTTCAAAGGAATCTCCGCCGATATTGTATTCACCCAGGAGATTGATCTTGAAATTACCTTCCCGGATGGTATCGTCGGTACCCACCACATGGGTAAAAACACCGTTGTTTGCGATATGGTGCCCCGCGGACTGGCTGACCCCCTTATAGCCTTCGCAACTGAAGCCAAAAACATTGATGTTCAGCTTTTCCTTCATTTCCTTGCAGACCGAATGCACATCATCGCCTATCAGTCCCACCGGACAGGTGGCGAATACGCCGATGGCCTTGGGTTTAAACAGATAATAGGCTTCCTGAATGGCCTGCTTTAGTTTTTTTTCACCGCCAAAGATGATCTGCTCGTCCTGCATGTCCGTGGAAAAACAATACGGCATAAAATTTTGACCGTCCGATGATGTACCGGGTGATGCATCCGGATTGGTCTGATTTCTGCGGGTCAGCCAACTGTAATACCCGCAGCCGATCGGACCGTGCGTGATGTTTACGATATCGCGGGTAGGCCCAAGCACCACGCCCTTGCAGCCCGCGTAACAGCACCCCCGCTGCCCTATCAAGCCGGGCGTGGTCCGCACATTCGATTGAATTTCCGGAACATCGCCGGTTTCGCCGACCTTGTTGATCACGATCTGCTTGGCACGCTTTCGCGCCACCTTGGTCGGATACTTTGCGATGAGTTCCAGTTTCACTTTTTCAGGGTCTAGCATCTCATCTTCCACGATATTTTCGGTAGTTTCCATTGTCTTTTCTCCTCTGGCGTCTTTCACGCGTCATCCAGAACATCATCGCCGAACTCGCCGGTCCGGACGCGAACGGCATCCAGGCACGGCATGACATAAATTTTGCCATCACCGGATTTTCCGGTCTGGTTGACCCGAATTATGGTTTTAACGGTTTTCTCCACCAGTTTGTCCGGTACAACAATCAGAAGTATCCGTTTGGGAATCAGCCGTCCGCTTTGTCCAAGCTGTGAAATGGCCTCTTCATAGCCCAATTCCGCCCCTTTCAGAAGCTGCATGTCCACAAGCCCTTTTCCCCTGCCAAGAGCGTCTCTGGCAGTGACGGAAGAGATGCCCGCCTCCGATAAAGCCTGTTTGGTTTCGTTCATCTTGTTCAGGCGAATAATGGCGGTTATTTCTTTCATATCTTCACCTCGGTCATTTCCCCGGCGGAAGTCTCCTTGATTCCCGAGCTGATGGTGTAAGCTTCCTCCACCGGAATCACAAAAATCTTTCCGTCCCCATAAGCGCCTTTATCTCCTGTTCTTGCCGCTTGAATAATCGTTTTGATCACAAAGTCCTTGTCCTGATTTTTGATAACCGCCAGAATCATTTCCTTGGGGATTTCGTCATAGGTGATCTCTCCGATTTTGATGCCGCGTTGTTTGCCGCGACCCACCACTGACATTTTGGTAATGCCGGGAAATCCGGCTTCCATGAGGGCTGCCAGGACATTGTCCGCTTTTTCAGGTCTTACGATTGATCGTATCATCAACATGCGAATTGCTCCTTTTTTGTATGAAGTTCATATAGACCGGCCGCAGACAGAAGGAAATTCAAGCTGCCGCCTTCGGTCTCTGGCATTCAGGCTGTTTCTCTAAGCCGCAAGACCGTGCTCGATCAGCATTTTTTCCAATTGGTTGATTTCCAGGGGTTTGGGAACGATAAACATCTGGTTGTTTTCAATCTTTTTGGCCAGGGTGCGGTATTCATCCGCCTGAGAATTCCCGGGATCATATTCGATCACAGTTTTCCGGTTGATTTCCGCACGCTGCACAATGTTGTCTCTGGGGACAAAGTGAATCATCTGCGTTCCGAGTTTTTCCGCAAAAGCTTCGATCATATCTTTTTCAAAGTCCACGTTGCGGCTGTTGCAGATGAGCCCCCCCAGCCGGACCCCGCCGGCTTCCGCAAACTTTACGATTCCCTTACAGATGTTGTTGGCTGCGTACATGGCCATCATTTCGCCGGAGACCACGATATATATCTCCTGGGCCTTGCCCTCGCGAATGGGCATGGCAAATCCGCCACAGACCACATCGCCCAGGACGTCATAAAATGCATAATCCAGCTTTTCGCTTTCTGCATATGCCCCGAGCTGTTCCAGCAGATTGATCGAGGTGATGATACCCCGGCCCGCACAGCCGACACCCGGTTCAGGCCCGCCGGACTCGGTGCACAGAACGCCGCTGAAGCCTGTTTTTCGCACATCCTCAAGCTCCACATCTTCGCCTTCTTCCCTTAAAGTATCCAAAACCGTTCTCTGGGCCAATCCGCCCAGAAGCAGCCGAGTAGAGTCTGCCTTTGGGTCGCATCCTACAACCATGACTTTTCTGCCCATTTCAGCAAGACCGGCGACGGTGTTTTGTGTTGTCGTGGATTTACCGATACCGCCTTTTCCGTAGATGGCGATTTTTCTCATGTTGGTTCTCCTTTAATTGTTTTCCCTTCGATAAATTCATTGATAAAAATACAGCGCGCACTCTTATCACTCATATCCTCTTCTATCCTTCTATCCTGACCCTTGCATCTTTCTGCTTTTTAAGAATTCGTATTATTGCCCTGCCAAAAGCATTGCTATAATCATGCCAGCATATAACTACTTGATATTATATAATAAATGAAATTAGTAATATTACAATATTGTATATACATTGTAATATTATTACAAATATGTATACAATGAACTACCCCGCAGCAGAGCAGCGAGGTATCTGGAATACAGAATACAGTAGTCAGAAGTCAGAATTTTTTTTGAAGATATTTTAATCCCCCTTCTGGATTCTGAATTCTGGATTCTTACCCCGAAGCAGAGCTTCGAGGAATTCTTTTGATTTAAATTCCTGCCGGATCGTTATTAAAATTAATTATCAAAATAATTAATGAAATCGTAAAAATATTCTGATAATATAAATACCAGGCAACAATTCATATAAATTACATATTTGTAATTATTAATTACATTCTTGTTCTTTATATATTTTTATTATATATTATATAGATACTATATCTATCAGATATGATACATAATATTTGATTTATGATCCTTTGGCACGGTCATTGCTTTTAATATTCTATTATAAGCCAAAAGGAATTTAAAGCCTGTGACTGTTGCAGCCCGCAAAAATCCGCATGATATTAAATATGAAAATGCTTCACTTGCCCTGAAGCAGAAAAGGGATATGCTTTTTGAAGAGCGTTTCAAAGAAGATACCCCTGCGTTTCTTGAGCGGCATACCAGGCTTGTTGATGATTATTTTTTTGAGAGTTTTGAAAAAAGTATAATCGGGCCGGGCATGGCAATAGACAGAAATCCCTTTTCTATTATCGCGCTGGGAGGATACGGGCGTCAGGAACTTTGCATACACTCGGATGTGGATCTACTTTTTCTTTTCGGAGATAAAGTTCCTGAAGATGCCGTGCAGCTTATCAAAGAAGTTGTCTACCCCCTGTGGGATATAGGTATGGATGTCGGTCATGCGACCCGGTCCATGAAAGATTGCATAAGCATTGCCGGAAGCGATTATCAGGTGCTCACATCGCTTCTGGATGCGCGTTTCGTATGCGGTATGTCGCCTTTGTATTCTGATCTTATGGAACAGCTCCACAAGAAAATTTTGATAAAGAGGTCGGAGAGCATAATCAACTGGCTGGTTGAAAGCAATACTTCACGGCATCTCCGTTACGGCGATTCAGCCTACATGCTTGAGCCTAATATAAAGGAAGGACAGGGAGGGCTGCGGGATTATCATACCATGCTCTGGATATCCCGGATCATGTCGGACATAAAAAAACCCAGGGATCTTGAATATTACGGATATCTTTCGCATGATGAGTTCAGGATCCTTTCAGAGTGCCTGTCATTCATATGGCATACAAGAAACAGACTGCATTATTTAACGGGCAGGAAATGCGACCAGCTCTATTTTGAGTATCAGCCGAAAATCGCAAAAGCATTGAAACAAACTTCTGAAAACGGCCATAAGCCGGTTGAAATATTTCTGGGAGAGCTTCACGGCAGGATGGAGTTTATCAAGCAGCAGTTCATGGTTTTTCTGTATGAACTCGGCTATGAGAGGCAACAGACCCGGAAAAGAAAGGCTGCTAAAAACACAAAAATCGCAGGCCTTGAAGTTACAAAAAGAGGCTCTCTAAATTTCACCTCATCTGAAAAGCTTTTAAGCAATCCGGAGCTTTTAATTGCAATATTCGAAGAAAGCGCAAATCTTAAGGTTCCGATAAGCGCTGAAGGGAAAAGATTGATTAGAGAATTCGGTTATCTTGTGGATGATTCTTTCAGGGCTTCATCCTCCATAATCAGGGCATTTGAAAGAATCCTGGCCGCGCCCGCTTTATCATTCAATGTCTTAAATGAGATACTGAATACCGGATTCCTTGAACGCTTTATACCGGAGATAAAGGGAATCATTAACAGAATTCAGTTCGACGAGTATCATCTTTATCCTGTAGACAGGCATTCGCTGCGAGCTGTCAGGACAGTTAAAAGTTTTGGAACCGATGAAGATATCACCGGCGACTGGCTGTGCGGTAACCTTTACCAGGAATTGAAAAACCGCAAGATTCTTCTCTGGGCCGCTCTCCTTCATGACATAGGCAAAGGAGAACCGGGCGGCGGACACTCAAAGCGCGGAGCTGAAATTGTGAGACGGATACTCACAAGGATGGGATTCAAACAGGAAAAAATAGAAGCCGTTTCGTTTTTAACCGAAGAGCACCTGTTGCTCATCAAAACGGCGACAAGAAGAGATATAAACGATGAAGAAACGGCCTTTTTCATTGCCGGAAAAATTAAAGATATTGAATTACTGAAGATGCTTTATCTTCTAACAGTGGCAGATTCCATATCGACCGGTCCGAAAGCCTGGAATGACTGGACTTTCACTCTTCTCAGAGATTTTTTCTTAAAGATACTGAGTATTATGGAAAAGGGTGAACTTGCGTCAAACCGGGTGGTTGAGGCGGTTGAGAATAAAAAGAGAACTCTGTTGAGCGCCGCGACTTCGGTAAAGCATAAAAAAGATATTGAAAACCATATCGAGGTTTTGCCTCCAAGATATCTTCTGTACACTACGGACCGTGAGATCCTTGATCATCACAGGCTCTATTCAGGATTAGGGACATCCGATTTTGTATGGGAAGTAGAAAAACCGGTCGAATCAAATACCAGGATTCTTACAATATGCGCCAAAGACAGGCCGGGGTTATTTTCAAAAATGGCAGGAGTATTTACTTTAAGCGGACTG
>CAZOEH010000044.1:0-928 GCA_964578785.1 uncultured Desulfonema sp.
TGCCGAGAATGCGGTTTATAAGCGAGGATTTCCCTGTATTGGGTCTTCCTATAACGGCGACTTTTGTAATCTCCTGCGTCTCACCCGGTATATAAGATGGAATTTTTTTTACAAGGTCATCAAGGAAATCAGGAACTCCGTAGCCGTGCTCGGATGATACCGGATAAGGCTTTTCGATGCCGAGAGAATAAAAATCATAAAGATTGATCTCCTTTTCATCTCCATCGATCTTGTTGACAACGTAAAAAACAGGCTTTTCGACCGACCTGAGCAATTTCATGATATCAGAATCAAACGGGGATATACCGCCTTTTCCGTCCAGCATCATTATGATTGCATCGGCATCATCAATGGACTGCCTCACCTGGAAGCGGACCTTCTGGTTCATGTCATCTTCGTCCCCGCCGGCAAAACCGCCGGTATCAACAAGAGTGAATTCAACATCGTCCCAGACTGCATCCCGGTATATCGAATCTCTTGTCACTCCCGGAAAATCATCGACTATAGCATCTTTGGTACGGGTAACCCGGTTAAAGAAGGTCGATTTGCCTACATTCGGTCTGCCGACAATAGCTACAACAGGTTTCATTTTATGGTTCTTCTCCCGATTAGTCGAAGAAAAGGGTTCAAGGATTCGAGGCCGGGTGGATCAATGTAAAATCTGACTTAAAAAGAGTTTCGTCCGGTCGTGCTGCGGGTTATCGAAAAACTGGTGCGGGGTGTTTTCTTCGACAATCTGGCCGAAATCCATGAACATCACCCTGTGGGCAACACTTTTGGCGAAACCCATTTCATGGGAGACAACTATCATTGTCATGCCTTCTTCGGCAAGATTTATCATGACATCCAGAACCTCTTTGACCATTTCAGGATCAAGAGCCGAGGTAGGCTCATCAAAAAGCATGACTTTCGGCTTCATGCAGAGGCT
>CAZOEH010000044.1:938-13283 GCA_964578785.1 uncultured Desulfonema sp.
CTCCGGGCAATCGCAACCCTCTGCTGCTGGCCTCCCGAAAGCTGTCCCGGATATTTATAGGCCTGCTCCGCAATGTGCACCTTTTCAAGATAATACATAGCGATCTCTTCAGCTTCTTTTTTCGGATTTTTCCTGACCCATATCGGACCGAGAGTAAGATTCTCGATGATTGTAAGATGAGGGAAAAGATTAAAATGCTGGAAAACCATTCCGACTTCTTCGCGGATTTTTTCGATGTTCTTCAAATTATTGGTAAGTTCGATCCCGTCAACTGATATTTTACCCTTCTGGTGTTCTTCGAGACGGTTGATACAGCGGATAAGAGTGGACTTTCCGGACCCTGAAGGCCCGCAGATAACAATCCGTTCACCCTTGTAAACAGAAAGATTGATATCCCTTAAAACATGAAAATCACCGAACCACTTGTTAAGGCCGGCAATTTCAATGATCTTCTCTTCAGAAGCCTGCTTTATCCCGTTTGTTTCCGCTCCGCTGTTCATCAATCTATCTTTCCTTTTATGAAGTATGCAATTCCCTCTCAAGCCTCCGGCTGTAATTCGACATCGAATAACAGCAGACAAAATATATCAGAGCCACGAAAATATAAGCCTCCGGACTGAATCCCATCCATGCCGGGTCCGCAAGCGTAGTCCTTGTGGTCTTCAGAATCTCATAAAGAGCAATAATTACAACAAGGGATGTATCCTTGAATGCCGATATCAATATGCCGACCGTGGGCGGAATTACTATCTTCAATGCCTGCGGCAGGATGACCAGCCGCATCTTCTGGATATAGTTAAGCCCCAGTGATTCAGCGGCCTCATATTGTCCTCTTGTAATAGCCTGAAGACCTCCTCTCACGACCTCAGCTATATATGCCGCCGTAAACATGATTATCGCGGCCTGCGCCCTGATGATCTTGTTTATTGTAATTCCCTCCGGGAGAAATAACGGGAAAAGGACCGCCGACATGAAAAGAAGGCTTATAAGAGGAACACCCCGTATCAGCTCGATATAGATTACACATACCGTTCTCACGGCAGGCATTTTTGATCTTCGCCCGAGGGCAAGTAGAATTCCCAAAGGATATGCCGCAACCATCCCGAAAACAGAGAGCATAAGAGTAAGAGGCAGCCCGCCCCATTGATCGCTGTCAACATTAGTTAATCCCGGTAAACCGCCTTTCATGAGCAGACCCATCAGAATAAGACCGGCAATCCAGATATATATAAGTGATTTTTTCCAGTGATCCCTGTTTTTGCAGTATAAGAGGAGACCCACCATAATTATCATGGAAAGAAGCGGGCGCCAGTGCAATTCGTGGGGATAGAAGCCGAACATTATAAAGCGTATGTTTGCAGGTATGATGGACCAGCACGCGCCTTCTCCGTCACGACATGCCGCAGCGGTTGAGATCCATAAACTGTCTATAAATGCCCATCTGATAAAAGAGGGTACAACCTTATATAAAAGAAACAGGGTAAGGATCGTAAGAATCGAATTAAAAACACCGTTAAACAGGTTCAATTTGATCCATTGCAGTGCGCTGATTTTGATTTCAGGCGCTTTCAACCCTGCGTTTTCAGTTTTTTCTTTTTTCAAATTGTCTTTTGATACGCTCATGAAATTTTCTATCTTTCGACAAGAGCCATTTTCTTGTTATACCAGTTCATAAAGAGGGATGTCAGAAGGCTGAAGCAGAGATAAACCACCATTATAAGAGTAACTCCTTCTATTGCCTGCCCGGTCTGGTTGATGGTCGTGCTGGCGACAGAAACAAAATCGGGAAATCCGATCGCAACGGCAAGTGAACTATTTTTTGTGAGGTTCAGCATCTGGCTTGTCAGGGGCGGAATAATGACTCTTAATGCCTGGGGCAAAATCACAAGATTTAATATCTGACCGGGTCTTAATCCGATTGACATGGCGGCTTCGGTTTGCCCCCTGCTTATTGCCTGAATACCCGCCCTGACGATTTCAGCCACAAAAGAAGCGGTATAAATTATAAGACCCAGTAAAAGAGCCCCGAATTCCGGGCTGATATTTATGCCGCCCTGAAAATTAAATCCTGTCAGCTCAGGAACATCCATCTTATGAGGCGCTCCCGAAAAGAGCCATGTTAAAAACGGTAAACCAATGATAATCGCGATTGAACATAGGAAAACCGGAAAAGTCCGCCCGGTATTTTCCTGGCGTTTTTTTGCCCACCTTCTCACGAACCAGGCTATGGCACAACCGGCTATAAATGCCGCGGCCATATATTTATAGGCAGGGTGCCCTTCCGGAACCGCAAAAACAAACCCCCGGTTGCTGATAAAGACACCTCTCATCGGTTCAAGCGCTTCCCTTGGAGAAGGCAGAACATCATAAAAAAAAGAATACCAGAAAAAGAGCTGAAGCAGAATAGGAATATCCTGCGTGACTTCAATATAAACGGCGGCAAGTTTTGAAACCAGCCAGTTCGTGGAAAGGCGGGCGATTCCTAAAAAAGTCCCGAGGATAACCGTAAGAATAACTCCTATAAAGGCCACCTTGATGGTGTTCAAAACGCCTACAAAAAGAGCCTTCCCGTATGTATCGGCAGCCGAATAAGGTATGAGGGATTCACCGATTTCAAACGAAGCCTCTTTGTCAAAAAAGTCAAAACCCGTTGCAATAGATTGTCTGTCAAGATTGTCTACGGTGTTCGTGAAAAGATAATATCCGAGAAGCCCGACCATCCCGATAGTCAATATCTGGTATATGATCGAACGCATTTTCGGATCATTTAAAAAAGGAATTTTTTGTTCGGCATTATCTGCCGGACCTGAATCATTGCTTTTTTGCATTCAATTCTCTTGCGGCATGCCTAATTAATGTTTTGCAATAAAATGCGGCGAGATTTTTTATCAAAAAAGCCGGCAGCAGGAGGTGAAAACGCCCCTTGCCGCCAGCCGTGTAAAAAAATATAAATTTAAAAAAATCTGACTGCTGTTATTTTAAAGGCGGGGAGTACATGATTCCGCCGTCCTTCCAGAGGGCGTTCAAACCGCGTTCCAGCTTTAGAGGTGTATTTTTACCTACATTACGCTCAAAAATCTCGGCATAATTTCCTACCAGCTTGATTATATTGTATGCCCACTTCTCGTTGAGTCCCAGAGCTTTTCCGTTTCCGGGTGTAACTCCGAGAAACCGCATGATTGAAGGATTGGTGCTTTTGAGCATTTCATCAACGTTTTTTGACGTTACAGCAAGTTCTTCGGCTTCGATCATTGCAAGGACGGAATAGTTTACAATATCTTTCCACTGATTATCGCCGTGACGTACTGCAGGCGCCAGAGGTTCCTTTGAAATTATATCGGGAAGAATCATATAATCATCCGGGTTAGGAGCAACGGAACGCACACCGGCAAGCTGAGACGCATCGGATGTCATGCAGTCGCATCTTCCTGCAAAGAAAGCCTTGTTGAGTTCGGCGTTCTGTTCGATTACGACAGGTTTCATCTTCATCTTGTTGGTTCTGAAATAATCGGCTACGTTAAGTTCTGTTGTAGTTCCCGGCAGAACACAAACCGTTGCGCCGTCAAGTTCCTTAGCCCTTTTGATTTTCAGTTTTTTGGGAACCAGGAAGCCCTGGCCGTCATAATAGTTTACCTGCACAAAATCAAGGCCAAGCTCCGTATCGCGACCGAGTGTCTGAGTTGCATTACGGCACAGCACATCTATTTCACCGGCCTGTAATGCAGTAAAGCGCTGAACCGCGGTCAGAGGAACAAATTTCACCTTGTTGGTATCGCCGAATACTGCCGCAGCAATAGCACGCGCTGTGTCGACATCAAGACCGCGCCATACCCCTTTTTCATCCGGTTTGCCGAAACCGAACAAATCACCGTTTACCCCAACCTGAACAAAACCTTTTGCCTTGACGGAATCAAAAGTCTGTCCTGCAAAAGCGACTCCGGACATGGCAAAAACAATCGCCACCACCAGGCATAACTTGAATAGCTTCATCTGTTTTCCTCCTTTTGGTTTTCGGTTTGTTTTTCTCAAAATACATAAAGAGGCAGCAGTAATCCGTGCATCCTTTTTACAGTTGCTATAACATTCTAATATATATATGAATAAAATAATTGGTGAAAGAATCTCTGCGGCATTCCGTCAGTTTCCATCCGGAAACGCAACTATGACATATATCAGTTTACAAGTGATTATCAGTTAGCAAACTCCTTTATAAATGGCAACAGAAAAACAGATTTCCTGCCGGAAGATAAAAACAGATAAAAACTTGTTTTAATTTTTTTTGTATGGTAGAAGCGCATAATTTTTCCGAGGAGATCATATGTTAAAAAGATTTTTGCCTAAGGAAACCGTTTTTTTTGATTATTTTGAGCAGCAGATAGCCCTTACAATTGTCGGAACTAAAGAATTTTTACAGCTTGTAACCAAGGCCGATAACATTCCTGAACGTGTTGAAAGAATTAAAGAAATTGAGCACCAATCTGATACGGTTACTCACCTCTGTTACAGCGCTTTACGTAAAACTTTCATCACCCCGTTTGACCGCACTGAAATAAATGCCCTTATAAAAAAACTCGATGATATTATGGACGCAGTGGATTCGGCGGCGGAGCGTATTTTGCTTTATGAAGTGACGGAGTTCCTTCCCGAGATGAGAGAACTGGCTCTCATTCTGGTAAATGCCTCGATTGAACTGGAACACGCTTTGAAAATTCTCAGAAAATCCAAAAAGCGGCAGGGTGTTCTTGATAGATGCGTAATTATCCACCAGCTCGAAAATGACGGCGATGCGATGCTGCGCACAGCGATCGGGCGGTTATTTAAAGAGGAAAAAAATCCCATTCAACTGATCAAATATAAAGAAATACTCGAAGATCTCGAATCCGCCACTGATTATGCCGAAGAAGTCGCCAACCTTATTGAAGGTGTTATACTCGAGGAAGATTAGAGATGGATCCTGTCTGGTATCTGGTTATCTTTACCGTTCTCGTCGCTCTCGCCTTTGATGTTATAAACGGTTTTCACGATGCGGCCAATTCGATTGCAACAGTGGTTTCTACACGTGTGCTTTCGCCAAGGCTGGCAGTCATATGGGCCGCTTTTTTCAACTTCATCGCCATGTTTTTTTTTGCGCCCAAGGTAGCGGACACAATTTCAAAAATCATACATATCAACCCTCTCGATCCGGCTTATGTATATGTGGTGCTTTCCGGCCTGATCGGAGCCATTTTCTGGGATCTGCTTACATGGTGGTGGGGTCTGCCGACCAGCTCTTCACATGCGCTCATAGGCGGTTTTGCCGGCGCCGGTATCACCTACGCGGGCTTTTCCGCTCCCAGATGGGAGAAATTGTTCAAAACAGTATTATTCATACCGATAGCTCCTCTTATGGGTTTGCTGCTTGGTTTCATTTTCATGCTTCTTGTTTTCTGGATTTTCAGGAAATGGAAGCCAAAACAGGTGGACAAATTATTCCGCAGAGGACAGCTTTTTTCGGCAGCCCTTTATTCCCTTGGACACGGCGGCAATGATGCCCAGAAGACGATGGGAATTATCATAGCTCTGCTCGTTGCTTCCGGCGCAATGGACAGCACCGTCACACTCAAAATCACAGATCTTTCCACATTATGGATCATATTATCCTGTCATCTTGCCATGGCGTTAGGCACGGCCTTCGGAGGCTGGAGAATTGTCAAGACAATGGGTATGAAGATCACCAAGCTCAAGCCGGTAGGAGGTTTCTGCGCGGAAGCTGCCGGCGCCTTAACTCTCTTTTTTGCAACCCATGCGGGCATCCCGGTTTCGACCACACATACGATTGCGGGGTCAATAGTCGGGGTGGGTGCAACTACAAAGCTATCAGGCATAAAATGGGGGATTGCGGCACGTATTGTCTGGGCGTGGATAATAACGATTCCGGCCTCCGCTCTTGTAGCCTCATTGTGCATGTATGGAATCCAGCTTCTTCATCCTAATTTTTAAACCGACGCCGCTGCAACTATACTGTTTCTAACCTTTCTTTTTTTCCGGCAATCCGCATGAAATAAAATTGGATCCGTTTTCCTTTCGAAGTATCATGCAGGTGGACGTCGCATGGGCATAAATGCTGCCTTCATCGTCCGTAAGAGTAGCCTCGGAAATACCCAACCGTTTCGACATGTAGATGACTTTTCCTTTTGCGCTGAGCTCCTTTCCGAGCGGAACGGGTCTCAGCATTTTTACGTTCAAATCTACGGTTCCATAACTTTCGCCCTGTTTGAGCATCGAATGAACGGCAGCTCCAGTTGCGGAATCGAGAACGGTTGCGGCAAAACCCCCGTGAACACCGCCCATGGGGTTCAAATGCATGTCTCCTGCCACTGCCTTGAATTCTATGGCGCCTTTCTCCACTTCCTTGATTTTCATCGGAATGGTAACGGCCATGGTCGGACCGGGAAAAATGCCGTCTTTTAATTTTTTCAGGATTTCAAGTCCGCTTAATTCTTGTATATACATATATTTTCTCCTTTATTTATAGATGATAATAAATATACTTTTCGGTATTATAATTCACAAAAAAATTACACCCTGAGTTCTGTATTCACCAGGTGAATGATATGATCGATGTTGCGGCTCAGGTGAATGGTATTTCCGGTAGCTTTGGACAACATAATACCGCCTTCAATCAGGGAAACAAAAACGGATGCGAATTGCTCGGGTTTGGCATTCCGGTTGATCTGTTTCCGTTTAATTCCGCCGTAAACAATCCGGGAAACCGTGCTTGTCCAGTTTTCTATGGCCTTCGCCACCCGCTTTTTTAGAGGAAGATTAATATATTCTGAATCAATGGCTGCATTCAGTAGGGGACAACCGCCTTTTCCGGAAATCTCCGCGAACTCATCCAGATAAAAGTTGGCAAATGCTATTAGTTTATCGCAGGCATTTTCTTTTGAGAGAACCGCATTTTTGATTTTTTCAGAAATTTCAGAGAAGTTATATTCGAAGGCCGCAAGGGCAATCTCATCCTTATCTTTGAAATTGCCGTAAATCGCCCCTTTTGTCATGTTGATCGCATTGGTCAACTGAGACATCGTGGTGCCGATGTAGCCGTGCATGTTGAAGATAGGCGCCGCCTTTTCGATAATGTAATTTCTGGTTTCTTCAGCTTTGCTCACTTCTTCCTCCTTTCACTTCAGACCGGATATATACCGATTGGTATTTTTTGTCAAACTTTTTTATTTATATAAAAGATGCATTCAAGTGCTGCACTTGCAACTTGAATTCATCTTTTGGCTTGATATACAGAATGATAAAAATAAATTGTTGCGAAATACATGTCAAAGATTTATATGTTTTATTAATCAGTTAATATGAAACGAGGAGATCTGGCGGCTAGGGATTTCAGGGAACACGCAAAAACGATCGATTCCCGGAATGCCGGAGATCCCCACATGTTTGGAAGTTCACTGGAAGCTTTATAATAAATTATTAATAGGGCCGCTATTGTAAGAGTACAATAGCGTGTCAATTTCTAGTGTTCTGGCTTTATTACCTGCTGCTCCTGTACCAGAGATTCATCTTGGAGGACCAACAGACAACGCCATGTATGACTTGCACAACCTTGGATGGAACAGCTTCCAACAACTCTGCCTGACAATTACTCGAGAGGTACTCGGGCAAACTGTCGAGTCCTTTCTTGATTCAAAAGATGGCGGCCGGGACGGTGCATTCGCCGGCACGTGGAATCCAAAGGGACACGAGGATCTGAGCGGTCGGTTTGTAATCCAGTGTAAGTTCACGAGCAAGATCAGTTATGTTCTCCATCCTTCGGATCTCTCTGATGAAGTGGCTAAAGTCTCAAAACTCGTCGAGCGAGACCTCTGCGACTCTTACGTTCTGATGACAAATGCTGGGCTGTCCGGTAACCATGCCGAAAAAATAGAAGCCCTTTTAAGAAGTGCCGGGGCGAAACACGTCATTCTTCTCGGTTCGACATGGATTGGCCAACAGATTCGTGAAAACAAGTACCTTCGGATGCTCGTACCTCGCGTGTACGGGTTAGGGGATTTGAGCCAGATACTTGACGAGCGCTCTTATGCTCAGGCACGCATGATTCTGGATTCACTCCGGGAAGACCTTGCAAAGGTTGTCGTCACCGATGCATACCGCAATGCGGCGGCAGCGCTCGATAGGCACGGCTTCGTGCTTTTAATCGGGGAACCAGCGGCTGGCAAAACAACCATCGCATCCATGCTGGCAATGGCCGCTGTCGACCAGTGGAACGCGTCCATGCTCAAACTCGACGACCCCGGCAAAGTCGTGGAACGCTGGAATCCGGAAGAACCATCACAATTCTTCTGGCTCGACGACGCGTTTGGCGTCACCCAATACGAACCGTTTCTAGTCCACGGCTGGAATCATATTCTTCCACAGATCAAGACCATGCTCCGCAAGGGAGCCAAGATTGTGATGACTTCTCGCGACTACATTTACAACCGAGCACGGAAGGAACTGAAGGAAGGTGCCTTTCCACTTCTCAAAGAGAGCCAAGTCATGATCGATGTTCACGATCTGTCTAACGACGAGAAACGCCAGATCCTATACAACCATCTCAAGCTGGGCAAGCAGCCTCGCATGTTCCTAAGTGGGGTCAAGCCGCAGCTGGAGTCCGTCGCAGCTCATACGCGCTTCATTCCCGAAACAGCCCGGCGTCTGGCCGATCCATTGTTCACTGAAGGCCTGCATTTCGACGCGTATCATCTCGAACAATTTGTAGAAAAGCGGGAGAGCCTTCTTCAGGAGGTTCTTCAGGGCCTCGACGGCCACAGCAAGGCAGCCCTCGCACTGATCTACATGCGTAACGATCGACTGGAGAGCCCGATATCCCTTCAGAAGTCTGAGAAGCAGGCGCTTGAGCGGCTCGCGAGCAACCTTGGCGGGTGTGTGACCGCCCTTGAAGCACTGAACGGCAGCCTTGTTCTGCATTCGTACGCAAGCGGCGATTCCATCTGGCGCTTCAAGCACCCGACCATTGGCGATGCCTATGCGGCAATGCTGGTCCAAAACCCGGAGCTGCTCGACATCTTTATCCAGGGCAGCGCACCGAACAAACTGATCGAACAGGTCACTTGCGGAAATGTTGGCATCGAAAAAGCCGTCATCATTCCAAAAGCTTTATTTCCACTGATGCTGGCCAGGCTCAGTGAATTCTCTACGAGCAATGCGTACAAGTCCGCGGTACTGTCGGCTTGGGGTGCCAAGTCGACGCTGCAACGATTTCTGGCCCGCCGCTGCTCGAAGGAGTTTCTCTTGCTGTACCTTGCAGAGAATTCGGATCTCGTGGATTGGGTTTCTAAACCTGGCCTTTTCCTCTACGCCGTTACGGAAGTTGATCTTGCGGTACGCCTTCACGAACTCGGACTTCTTCCGGAAGACAAGAGGAAGAAGTTTGTGGCGACGGTCAGCGAATACGCCGTTCGAGGCGACGACTTATATGGATTGGATGACGTCGATATCAAGAGTGTATTTGAGGATTACGAATTCGAGGAATTGCTCCAGAACGTCCGTACACAACTTCTCCCCAGACTCTCCGATGTGAGGATAAACTGGCAACTCGATCGCGATTCGAGCGAACCGCCAGACGAGCACATGCAACAGCTCCTTGAATCGTTTGAAACTCTGAAAAAAAATTTCGGCGACGATGCGGATGCCGCCGCTATCATTGAACAAGAGACCCGCCTCGCTAACGAATGGATTGCCGAGAATACAGTTGAGGAGCCGGACAGAAAACCGCGAACTCTGGGGAAAGTCGAAACACCCGACAAGTCTCCAAGCACCCGAAGCATCTTCGACGATGTCGATACATAAAGGACTTACAAATTATATCCGAATGATGGATGGCTTGGTGAAAATGATTAAGCTACACTTTCTGAAGTGCGGGATTTCCCGGCAATTAACATATCTATTTATATAGTGTATAATGTTAAAAGCAAAGGAAACGGCTTTGATATATTGGCTACAAATGCATACTTGAGGAGGTTGATGTTATGGTAAGCAAAATTATATCATTATTGATAATGGTATTATCACTTCTTTATATTTTATTTGTTCCAAACTTTGCTTTTGCCGGAGAAGTCAGTTTTGCCCAGCAGGGAAAAACCGGTATTTATATATGGGCAAAGAGCGACGTAAGCACTTTAACGGCTGGGAAAAAATTAGAGCTATTTAGTAAAGTTGAAAAAAACTTGGTAGATCAACTTCGGAACGATTTACAAGATCGCGGATTGTTTGCTAATATTGTAGAGTCAGAGCAAGAAATTATAAAAAACGAAAATCGATATGTGCTTATAATCAAGTTAGAAAATGTAAACTTGGGATTCAGGGGCCCATTCGGCCGGATTTCAACTGTCAAGGCAAGTTATATATTCCAGAAAGGCAATAAATCTGAAATTATATCAAATTATTATGAGGAAACATCACATAAGCGCTGGCAAAATTGTACAAAGAAAATCTGCGAACAGATAGTCCAGAATGTTGCTACTGCAATAAATAACACGACTGTTGACAGTAATAAAATAAAAAATGTTACTGCTCAATCAAAACAAGATTTATCGGAAAAATCAGTTGATACCAGACTTCAGCAGCTCGAAAATTTAAAATCAAAAGGACTGATAACATCGGAAGAATATGAAGCAAAAAGGAAAGAAATAATTAAAGAATTATGACTAATTTACACGGAGTAGGAAGGCAAAGCAAAATATCCTGGAGAAAAAATCTGATATGAATGGGAGGCAGCAGAGCAATAGATTTTGTTACAGGAAGGAAGAAAAAATAGATACTATCGGCTAACTTTCTCCGGCCTCGTATTGCAGTAAATAAGGATTAAGGGTACTTGGGAACGCATTGTAATCAAAACACTCTATGGGGGATCCGGCCATGTCAATTCTATACTCTAAAACCAGTCTAGGCCTACTGACGCTTCAGAACCGTCTGGTCATGTCGCCGATGACGCGCAACCGCGCAACCGGCAATATTCCCAACACTCTTATGGCGGAGTACTATGCCCAGCGCGGTACGGCGGGACTCATTATTACCGAGGGTACCTCACCTTCACCGAATGGGCTGGGTTATCCGCGGATACCGGGGATATTCTCTCCATCCCAGGTCGAAGGGTGGAAACCTATTACCGATGCGGTGCACGCCAATGGGGCGAAGATGTTTCTCCAGATCATGCATTGCGGACGGATTTGTCATCAGCTGAACTTGCCGGAAAGAGCCCGTATCCTGGCGCCTTCTGCCGTGGCGGCCGCCGGCGGTATGTACACGGATTCCGAAGGCATGAAGCCTCATCCCGTGCCGCAGGCAATGACCGTTGAAGACATTAAGACCGCCGTCGCTGAATTTGTTCAGGCCGCCAGGAATGCCGTTACGGCCGGATTTGACGGGATCGAGCTGCACAGCGCGAACGGCTATCTGCTTGAACAGTTCATCCGCCCGAATACGAATCAGCGCAATGATGATTATGGCGGACCGATCGGGAACCGGGCGCGTTTCGTGCTGGAAGTTGCCGAAGCGGTGATCGGCGCCATCGGCAGGGAGAAGGTGGGTATACGGCTTTCGCCATTCGGCGTGTTCAATGATATGCCGTTATACGACGAAATGGAGGCGGATTACACCTATCTGGCTCAGCAGCTAAACTCAAGCGGACTGGTTTATATCCACCTCGTGGATCACTCGTCCATGGGAGCGCCGACGGTACCCGATGCCATTAAAGCTGTATTCCGCAAATTATTCAAACGTACGCTGATTCTCTCCGGCGGTTACGATGCAGACCGCGCTGAAAGCGATCTCGTCAAGGGCAAATGCGATCTAATAGCAGTGGGACGGCCTTTTCTTGCCAATCCCGACCTGCCGGTCCGATGGAAAACCCGCGCAGCCGTGAACCTGCCGGATACGGCTACGTTCTACACGCCCGGCCCCAAGGGCTATATCGACTACCCGGCGTTGAAACAATGAGAAACTAACAAATGTTTTCCGCAACCAACCTTATTGCAGGCATAATCACGGGAGCTTTCGGACTGGGCTACTATGTCTATGGCAAGAAACAGAGCAGGATGATCTTCATGTTCACAGGAATTGCTCTGATGGTATATCCGTATCTGTTTGCCAACAGCACGCTTCTGATTGTTATCGGCGTAATTCTGATACTTCTCCCATTCGTCTTCAGGGATTAACTTGTGAACAGCCGGGGTAAAATCAATACTGCGGACAGGAAGGCAATGCAGAAAATATCCGGAGAAAAAATTTGATTAAAATTGGAGGCGGCATCCGGATTTGAACCGGAGAATAACGGTTTTGCAGACCGCTGCC
>CAZOEH010000045.1:0-13103 GCA_964578785.1 uncultured Desulfonema sp.
GCTGCAACTGAACAGCCGCCTGTAAAAAACGGGTTTTTCCCGGGCATGACGCCTCAGCCGGATCAGAAACCTCCCGGACTCCCCGCTTCGGAGCCTCAGACAGGGCTGCCTTTGCCGTCCCTGAAAGAGCAGCCCGGAGAATCATTAAGTACTGCTGCGCAGCGGCGCAGCGGTCAGGTTACTTTTAATTTTGACGACGCGGATGTCTATGAGGTGATTCAAACAATATTCGGGCAGGTGCTTAAGGTAAATTATATTGTTGATCCCGGCGTCAAGGGGCGTGTTACCTTCAGGTCTTCAGCTCCTGTTCCGCACCCGAACGTCCTTCCGCTGATGGAGGTCATTTTAAGGCTGAACGGTATCGCGGTGGTGGAAGAGGCCGGCCTTTACCGCATTGTCCCGATAAGCGCCATCTCGAAAGAACCAGCGGCCGTGCAGCTCGGCAGGGATTCCAAAAGCATACTTTTAGCCGGCAAAGCGCTGCTGCAGGTAGTTCCGATCCGTTATATGCAGTCCTCCGACGTGTTAAAGCTTCTGACGCCGTTCGTTTCCGCCAATGCGGTTATGGTTGACGTGCCTATGAGCAACCAGATCGTCATTGTGGACACCGATGCAAATGTAAAGCGGCTTCTTGAACTTGTTGAAATATTCGACAACGAGCAGCAGAAAAAGAAAGGGCCCCAGGTCTTCGTTTATCCCGTGCAGAACGGCAAGGCGAAAGATATAGCGTCACAGCTCCAGCAGATATTTCTTGGGGGAAAGACCACCGCGGATAAAACGACTGCCGTTACGGCACCGCAATCACAAATGGTTTCCGCCCAGACTCAGCAGGTCTCCAAACCTTCTCCGGGAGGAGAGACGCTCGTTTCGGGGATAACGCGCATTTTCTCCGATGAGACGCTTAATGTGGTTATTGTGCTCGCAACCCCCGAAGATTATGAAATTATAAAGGATGCGATCGCGAAAATAGATATTGTGCCGAGGCAGGTGATGATCGAGGGGATGATTGCCCAGATCGGTTTGACGGATAACCTGAGCCTTGGATTGGCCTGGTCCATCAATGCTGGAAAACTGGGAAAAATTTTCGGCACGAATGAATTCGGCGTAGACACGAACATATCATTGAATCCGGCCAGCCTTCTTCCGGCGAGCATTCCCGGAACAGGCCTGAACCTGATCGGTACGGATGCCGGGAGCAGCGTGAGGGCGATTATTTCCGCCCTGGCATCCCAGTCGAAGGCAAAACTGCTTGCCGCGCCGCATATCCTGGTATCGGATAACCGTGAAGCGAGTATCCAGGTGGGGCAGCAGGTGCCCATCGCAACATCCGAGACCTTCGGCACGCCGGGAGTAGCTCCGCAGAGAACCATCCAGTATAAGGATATAGGAATAATACTGAAAGTAAAGCCACGGGTGAATGAGAGCGGGCTGGTTTCACTCGAGTTAAGGCAGGAAGTATCCACCTTCTCTCTGATAGAGCTTTCCGCAGGCCAGAATGACATAATCCTTAATAAGACTGAAGCCACCACGAGTCTCGTCGTGCAGGACGGCCATACCATAATCATCGGAGGACTCATCAGGGAAGATACCACAAAGACAAGATCAGGCATTCCATGGCTTTCAAAGATTCCTGTCTTAGGGTACCTTTTCGGCAACACGGGTGATAACGAATCGAGAACTGAGATCATCATCCTCCTGACGCCTCATGTGATCAAGAATCAGAATGAGGCAAAGGATCTCACGACAAATATCGTCGACAAATTTACCGAAAGCGGTAAAGGGGGAATTCAGAAAAAGGATATCCTGAATAACAGGGATAATTTAATTAAGAACCGGGATCTCAAGCCGGTCGAATAGCCCGTGTTTCTGGTTTATAGTTTCTGGTTTCTGGTTAAAAGCGAAAAATCGGAAACAACAAACCAGAAACCACAAACCAGGGACCAGAGACCAGAGACCAGAGACCACAAACCCAGCCACAAAGATGGCGGGCCTTCGGCAGAGACCGGAAATGGCCACACTGAATAAAAATAAATATATATTGAATACAGAAGATTTTCCGAAAGTCCCATTTATTGTGGAAGGGATATCCTCGCGCTTTATACGCGAGAACAAAATCGTCCCCATAGAGCTGAAAAACGGAATACTGACCGTTGTTATGGCCGATCCCGAAGACACGGTTTCCGTGGACGCCCTGCGTGTGGCCGTGTCGCCGAATGTCGTTGTCCATGGGGCGGAGAGCAGAATCATAGATGAGTACATAGAGAAGTTTTACGGCCAGGGTGTTCAGGATATTAACCGGATAATAGAAAACATCGGTGAAAACGAGCTTCAGTTTGCGAGAGAAGACGAAGAGGACGTCGGCCATCTGAAAGATCTTGCTGCGGAAGCGCCCATCATAAGGCTCGTAAATCTCTTCATCACACGCGCTGTTGAAAGCAGGGCAAGCGATATACATATAGAACCCTTCGAAGATGAGCTGAAGGTGAGGTACCGTATCGACGGCGTATTGCATGATATCGAATCGGTGCCTAAGAAGCTGCAGGCCGCCATTGTTTCCAGAATCAAGATAATGTCGAAACTCAACATTGCCGAAAGAAGGCTTCCCCAGGACGGCCGGATCAGAATCATGGTCGGTAAAAGAGAGATCGATCTGAGGGTATCGAGTATTCCGGTGCTTTACGGAGAAAGCGTTGTAATGCGAATCCTCGATCAGGAAGGCATAGTAATCGACCTTAACAGGCTTGGATTTGCGCCCGGAACACTTTCGGTCTTCAATCAGCTCATATCCAAACCGGACGGCATCATCCTGGTGACCGGGCCGACTGGAAGCGGCAAAACAACGACTCTTTACGGCGCTCTGGATAAAATCAATTCGCCGGACAAAAAGATAATCACGGTCGAGGACCCGATCGAATACCAGCTCAAGGGAATCAACCAGATTCAGGTCAAACCGCAGATCGGCCTTAACTTTCCGGGTATTCTCCGTCACATTGTCAGGCAGGACCCTGATATCATAATGATAGGGGAGATCAGGGATCTGGAGACGGCGGAAATCGCTATGCAGTCGGCTCTTACCGGGCATCTTGTCTTTTCCACATTGCACACAAACGATGCTCCCAGCGCGATTACGAGGCTCATAGACATAGGGGTCGAGAATTTTTTAATTTCTTCGACGATAAGGGGAATCCTTGCCCAGAGGCTTGTGAGGGTGATCTGCCCTGACTGTAAAGAACCCGACACTCTGGCCATTAACGGGGAAGATCTCGCCCGTCTCGGTATCGGAAGCGATGCGACTCTCTATAAAGGGAGGGGATGTAAAAAGTGCGCCTTCACCGGTTACTACGGTAGATCGGGAATCTTCGAACTGCTTTCGGTGGGGGAAGATATCCGCCATATGATTCTCAAGGATGCGGATTCGGGCAAGATAAGAGAAGCCGCTAAACACGGCGGCATGAAAACAATGCTCGGGGACGGTATGGATAAAGTCAGAGACGGGGTAACGACTTTAAGCGAAGTATTCAGGGTAACGCAGGAGGTATAGTTGACTCTCTTTTCCTACCGGACATCCACAAGAAACGGAGAGATTGACGAAGGCTTTATCGAAGCGGCTGATGAGAAGGCGGCTGTAGCCCGGCTGAAAGATACCGGCGTTATTCCGCTGATGGTCAGGGCGCAGAAGGAAGGCTACAGGGGGAAAATACGTTTCCGGTCATCCAGAGCGGATATTCAGACATTTACAGCGGAATTATCGACGCTCTTGAACGCCGGCTTGCCGCTCGACAGCGGCCTCAGGATAATTTCGGATATCTCCGGGGCGGGAGGGATGAAAAACGTTATTGAATCCCTTCAGAGTTCAGTCCGGGAAGGCATCTCCTTTTCCGACGCGCTTCAGAAGCATCCCGGAATATTTCCCCGGTTGTATATAAATATCGTAAGGGCGGGCGAGTCAGGCGGCACGCTGAACGCGGCGCTTGAAAAACTGAATGAATTCCTGGAATCGGAAAGAGATTTAAGGGAGCATATCATTTCGGCCATGATCTATCCGGCAATTCTGGTTGCTACGGGCGGCATTTCGCTGATTGTGCTTTTCATTTTTGTTCTCCCGAAATTTTCAGTGATATTTGCAGAACTTGGCGGCGCGCTGCCTCTCCCGACCCGCATGCTCATTTCAATCGGCAACGGACTGCAGGCATCCTGGTGGGTGCTGCTGCCGGCGATGATACTGGGATGGTTCGGTTTAAGACATTATATTTCAACTACCACGGGGGGCCGTTACAGGTGGGACGGCATCAAGCTGCGGCTGATGGGCGGATTGATACAAAAGCTCGAAACCGCGAGATTCTGCAGGACGCTTGGAATGCTTCTTAAAAGCGGTGTGCCTCTTATCCGGGCATTGAACAACGCGAAGGATGTCATCGACAATCAGGTGATCGCTTCGGCGCTCGGCTCCGTCGCAAAAGGAGCGAAGGAAGGCAAGGGTATAGTAGCGCCTCTGACCGTGGCGAATGTGTTTCCGCCGCTGGCGTTGTCCATGATAAAGGTGGGAGAAGACAGCGGTCAGCTTGATGAAATGCTTCTCAAGGTGGCTTCGGCCTATGAAAAAAACCTGCGTGAAACCGTCAGGCGGTTCATGAGTCTTCTGGAGCCCGCGTTGATTCTTGCCATGGGTCTTATCATAGGTTTTATCGTGATTTCAATGCTCGTAGGAATCTTCAGCATCACCGATCTCCCGATGTGAAAGAGATAACAAAATAATAGCCAATGAGTTTTTAAAGCGCATGAGGCAAGTTGTGCAAACAGCCAAGTCCGAAGTCCGATGTCCGATATTCGATGCCCGATATTCGATGTCCGGCTTTACTCTTGTTGAAATGCTGGTCGTCCTTTTTATCATTACCGTTATCCTCGGATTGTCAGGCGTTTATTTTTCAGGAAGCCTTGCATCCGTCAGGATCGATTCAACGGGAAGAGAAGTGCTGGCAACAATGAGGCACGCCCGGTCCATGGCCCGGATGAATCATGAAAAGCAGATTCTCACCATAGATCTCGATACGAAGCGTTACGGAATTGAAGGCCGCGGCAGCAGAGATATCCCGCAGGAGATCCGGGTAAGGGTGGTTGACCCTTTTTACGGAGAGATTGTAAACGGTAAATACAGCATGGTCTTTCCGGCATCGGGCGCGGTCCGCAGCGGAACCGTACTCCTGTCCAATAACAGGAAGGAGCTGAGCATAATTTCAGATCCTGTAACCGGTTCGGTTATCAAGGGTAAAGAATCTTAAGACGGTTATATGAGATCAGAAGACAGAATACAGAAGTCAGAAGCTAATAGAATGAATATCGAATATCGGACATCGAATATCGGAAAAAACGATGTGCGAAATTCGAAGTCCGAAATTCGAGGTACGTTATATGAACCATAAACCCCGCCACAAAGATTGCGGGCCTTCGGCAGAGACCCCGCCACAAAGATGGCGGGCCTTCGGCAGAGATCATGAATCAGCCGGCTTTACCCTCATGGAAGTTCTTGTGGCCCTTGCCATCATGGGTATTGCCGTAACATATGTAATACAGATCTTTTCGGTCAACCTGGGATCGATATCCGCGTCAGACAGCCATGTGGCCGCCGTTATGCGCGCAGAGTCAAGGATGAGGCAGGTTCTTGACGAAGATTCGGGGGATGAGAAATCGTGGAGCGAGGCAACGGATGACGGTTACCGGATGGACCTGACGGTTTCCGATGTCCTGTCTGACCGCACCGAAAATCTTCAGGTAAAGCTTGTTGAAATAGATCTGACTCTCCACTGGCGGCAGGGGAGCAAGGAAAAAGCGCTGACCTTGAGCACTCTTAAAATCGTTGACAAATTATGATCCGGACGCAGATAGACGCAGATTCTCAGGATTGCAAATAAAAAGAACCGGTATAATAATTATCTGCGTATATCTGCGAAAATCTGCGTCCTGATTAATTTAATTTACGGATCTATGGGAAATATTCAAGAAAGCGCGAAGCTCTCGGTAAATAATAGGGGATTTACCCTTCTAGAGCTCCTCCTCTCCATTTCCCTGATAGTAATTATTGTCGCGATAGTTGGAGGAGCGATAAGGCTCGGATACCGGTCTTCCGATGCCGGGGAAAAGAAAATCGATTCCCTGGAACGGCTCAGAATGTCATTCCGTATAATCGACGCCCAGCTTCAATCCGAAATCCCGCTGACGCGTGAAGGGGAAAACGGCAGAGAATATTATTTCAAAGGGGATGAAAAATCGCTGCAATTTTCGACAAACTATTCCGTCTGGGACGGGCGGCGGGGTTATATCATGGCCTTATACCGGATAGAGTCCGACGGTTATGGAAAACAGGTTATGCATATTTCGGAAAATACGATCGGTTCGGAGATCAGTCGGGAGACAAGACTTTTTGACGCCCTGGACGACATCTCTTTTGAATATTTCAAAAAGGACGCTTTGAACGAAGGAAGTTGGGAGCCGGAGTGGACGGAAACAAACGATATCCCGCAAAAGGTAAGGGTTCATCTTGCTCAGGGAGCAAGAAAGTACTCCATGATAATTCCCATGAGGGCGGCAGGAACTCTTATAAAAGCGGCCGCGGTTGTTCCGTCCGGAGAGTGGGCAATACCTCCCGTGCCGCAGAATTAGAGTTAGACAGGATTAACAGGATGAACAGGATTTTGCTGACCGCCTGCAGCGAGTAGGAGAATCCAGTGGAGAAAGAAGATATAACCCATAAAGTGATCGGATGCGCTTACCAGGTCTACAACAACCTGGGATTTGGGTTTTTGGAAAGCGTTTATCGGAAAGCCATGGTCATCGAAATTGAATCTTCCGGACTGCGGGCAGCGCAGGAAAGCCCTTTACAGGTTCGCTACAGAGACCAGGTCGTCGGTGATTTTTTTGCAGATCTGCTGGTCGAAGATGAACTGATTGTCGAGCTGAAGTCTGTGGAGCGCCTGGGAAAGATTCACGAGGCACAGCTGGTGAACTATTTGGCGGCAACAGGAATTGATATTGGTCTGCTGATCAATTTTAGTTTAACGGGTGTTGATGTCAAACGCAAGTATCGTATACCGAAGGCAAAGCAGTAAGTCGCGGAGCGACCTGACAATTATCCTGTTAATCCTGTAAATCCTGTCTGATAATTTTTTATGGCGTTATGCAAAGGTCTCAATATGACTCAGCGTGGCATAGCCCTTCTGATGGTCTTATGGATATTGACATTTCTTACCGTCATGGCCTTATCCTTTTCCCTGCTGGTAAGAACGGAGGTCTATTCGGCATTATCATTCAAAAATGAGACGGAGAATAAATATCTGGCGGAAGCGGGGATACAGAGGGGCATTATGGAGATATTTCACTATAATGCCAATAAAAACGTGAAGGTCGTGATGACGGGCAGTGAGATATCCAAAACAGACGGCAGGGAATATACCGGCAGCGCGGGCAAAGGCCATTACGCCTTTCGCATAATCGATGAGTCCGGAAAAATCAATATCAACGCCCTGTCCGACAATACACGCATCATATTTTATAATCTGCTGGTTAACTACGGCCTTCCGGGCGAGCAGGCGGATGCGATCACTGATTCCGTCCTGGACTGGAAAGATGCCGATGAGCTGCACAGGCTGAACGGCGCCGAAAGCGATTATTATATGTCTCTCCCGGACCCGTACAAGTCAAAGAACGGAAATTACGATACGCCTGAAGAACTGCTGCTTGTAAAGGGAATGACCCCGGAAATCCTGTTTGGGGATGAAGAGGGGAAAAGCGGCATACTTGATTTTATTACGGCGCATTCAAAGATAAACAGGATTAATCTCAAGGCGGCTCCCAAAGAGGTATTGGCGGCGGTTCCGGGTTTTACCCCCGACCTGGCTGAGAGCATAATAACCCTCAGGGAGACGGTGCCGGAAGAGATCAGTCTTCATCTTCAGGCGTCGCTCGGCAAAAGCTACGAGGAGAGCGCTCCGTATATCGGGGCAGAAGATTCAAATACATTTACAATTGATGCCGTTGGTTATACGGAAGATAAGAAAAAAGGTTACTCCATCAGATCAACGGTCATAATAGAGAATAACAACAAGGCGGCCCGGACGGTTTATTACAAGAGTCCGGCATAAGGCATAAAAGACTGAGGTCTTTTCAGGTGAATCTATGAAAGTAACAAACAAGCTGGCAAAGTTAAAAACCTTTGCTGCATCTTCGGCCGTTGGCCTGGGAAAGACAGGGCGCCTGCTGCGCAGGCTGCTTACGGCCAGCCTTGCGGACGGAACTCTTATTCCGGAAAAAAGCCTCTGTGTTTCCATAGGGACCGAAGGCATATCGCTTTGTTACGGATCGAAGTTTTTATCCCGCGTCCGTGTTTCGGGCTTTGGAAATATTCTTCCCGAGGAGAACCGGTACCCAGATCCCGCGGCTTTCGCCTCAGCCGTCTTTTCAGCCGTAAAAGATCTTAAGGTAAATAAAACCGATATAACGCTCAGTATCCCGAAGGCATGGGTAATTATCCAGCCTGCCGGGTTTCCCCTTGCCGTTAAAAAAGAACTGTCAAGCGCCGTTACTTATGAACTGGACAGGCTGACCCCCTTCAGCCCGGAAAATGCCCTGTATGATTTTACGATACAAGATGAGAAGATAAATGAGAAACTAGATGAGAAACTAGATGATAAACTAGATGATAAACCAGATGATAAACTAGATGATAAACTAGATGAGAAGGAAGGCAAGATTCGTCTGCTTTTATTTGCAGCTAAAGCGGATATTCTCAACGGGTATATGGAAGCGCTTGCGGGAAAAGGCATGAGGGTGAAAAGAATAACCGTAAATCTTTCAGGAATAAGCACGCTTCTCGGCCATATGGCGAAGGGCAAGGATCTCATTTTTGTGCAGATCGGCAGATATTCATATGAAGGGGGGCTCATAACAAAAGGCTCTATCGTATCCGGATTCACAGGCTTTTTCGGTGAAGGGGAAATACCGGTACGGGAAGATGCCGTAGTGAAAGAGATCAACACGCTGATCGCCGCTCACGGAGGAGATGGTAAATCCTTAAAGATAATCGCTGATTATGTAAACGGCGCGGGAACAATTCCGGAGAATAAGCTCCCTGTGCCGGTACAGAACCTGCGTCACATGGATATGAAGCTTTCGCTTGCAGGGAAAAACCGGCAGGATGTAAAAAAAATACCATGCATGGCAGCAGGGGGAATGCTTGAGTCGCTGCAATCAAAAGCCGTGAAACCAAACCTGCTCTCCAAAGGATCTCACAGGGAATCCGAAACTCCGGTGGCTTTAACCCTCTTACTGCTTACAGCCATTTTAGCCATCGGGCTTTTCCACGTTATTATGCCCCTGCGGATGGAAAAAGAGCGGCTTAATGAGATTGACCGTCAGATCATGTCGGTAAAAGAGGAGGCCGGAAAAGTCGAGAGACTGAAAAAAGAGGTGGAATTGCTGGAGAGCGAAATAGCGGCGATTGACAATTTTAAAAACAACAGCCCCATGTTTTTATCCATTATGAAGGAGCTGACCACCATTCTTCCCATGAACGCCTGGCTGACAAGGATAAAGATTACCGAAGCAATGGTGGAAATTGAAGGTTACGCGGACACCGCTACGGATATCATGCCGAAACTGGAAGCGTCGTCCTATTTCAGAAAAGCTGAGTTTACCTCCGCAACCACGAGAGATCCCAAAAAAAATGTCGACAGGTTCGCCATTAAAATGGAGATCGGGGGGGACAAAGATAATATAAAAGAGGCTGCGACAAAGTGAAACATAAAAGTAAAATTTTAGTCATTGCTCTGCCGTTCACATTGATCCTTCTCGGACTCGTGATTTATGAATACGGTTTCTCAAAAGTAAGGGAGGAACGGGCTTCCATTGAAGAGATGAAAACATTCAAGACCAGGAGCCTCAAAAAGCATATGGTCATGGTCGCCCAGAAACCACTGCTGGAGAAAAAACTCGCGTCGCTGAAAGAGATCAGGGAGGTTGATAACAGAAAAATCGTGGATGGGCAGACCATCGCTCTTGCCGGGGCGTCATTGCAGAATATCGTCAAGGGAATAATTACGGCAAGGGGCGGGACTGTATACAGTGAGCGTGTTGAGAAACCCGTCGATTATAATAACTTTAAGATGATAAGCATCACGGTCGACTTGTCCATGCCTGATACAAGGGCGCTGAGTGACACTCTTTATGACCTGGAATCGCAAACCCCTTTTCTCATCATGAAAGAGTTAGACACGAGAGTTAAAAATTACCGTGAGCCGAAGGATCTTCAGGTAAAATTAAGACTGTCAGCCATCACCGCCGCAAAATAAGGTACGCGTTTTTTTCTTTTAACCCGAAACATCTTTTCCTTACGCTATTGATATTTTTTAAAGGGCTTGATTTCCTGGTAATTTATCCGGTATTGTAAAAGTTAAGATATACAGATCCAACCCCCATACTTTAACGTGAGGAGGTTCACCATGCTTAATTCAACGGTTAAAAAAGATATCATTAATCAGATTGGACGGCTCGATTATGAACATCAGAGGCGTGTACTTGATTTTGCGCGTGCTCTTGCTGTGACTGGCCCGAGAGGTGTTCCGGGCAAACAGCTTCTTTCCTTCGCAGGGAGCATCCCTCCTGATGATCTGGAAGTGATGAAGAAGGCCATAGAAGACGGCTGCGAAAAGGCAGATCTTAATGAGTGGTAAATATCTGCTTGATACCAATATCATAATTGCCCTCTTTGCGGATGACCCTTTCGTCAAAAAGCATGTTGCCAAAGCTGAAGAAATATTCATTCCGGCAATTGTCATCGGAGAACTGTTTTTTGGTGCTTTCAAGTCGGGACGGCCCAAGGCAAATACTGCACGCATTGAAAATTTTGCCGCCAGCAACACCGTCATCGCATGCGATATCGGCTCAAGCAGGAAATACGGGTACATTAAGAACCTCTTGCATAAAAAAGGACAACCTATCCCGGAAAATGATCTCTGGATCGCTGCTCTGGCAATGGAGCATGGACTGACATTGGTCTCACGAGATGAACACTTCAAAAAGATAAACGAGTTAAAAAGAGTGGCATGGTGATTTTTTCGTCTTTTCATTAAGTTATGCGAAGGTTTCTTTTCTGGTTCGATGTACGATCTTCGATGCCCGGCTTTTCCAAAACTCAACACAATTTTTCCGCGCTTCGATATTCGATGTACGATCTTCGATGTCCGGCTTTTTCAAAGGTACACCATGACTCCCGATGCCGAAACACGTTACAGAAGGCTGTTTGAAACCGCCCGGGACGGGATTCTTATCCTCGACGCTCAGACAGGCATGATAGAGGATGCCAATCCGTTCCTGACCAATATGCTGGGCTACTCCCTTGAGGAGTTACTGGGCAGGAAGCTCTGGGAGATCGGGCCGTTCCCGGATTCCGGGAAAAGCATGAAAGCCTTCAGGATACTGCAGAAAAAAAGATACATCCATTACGATGATCTGCCCCTTGAAACCAGAGAAGGAAAACACATCCATGTGGAGTTTGTCAGCAACTGCTACCTGGTCAAAGGCAGAAAAGTAATTCAATGCAATATCCGCGACATAACCGCCCGCAGGCAGGCCGAGGAGAATCTCGCCAGGGAGAGGGATCAGCTAAGGCTCCTGCTCAACGTATGCCAGATGCCGGATGTTCAAACAAAGGAGCTCACCGCTTCAGTGCTGGATGAGTGCCTCCGGGTCAGCGGGAGTGAACTGGGTTTTTTCGGGTTTCTCAACGAAGATGAAACTGCTCTGAAGGTTGATACGTGGATGGGGGCGGTCGAAGAGCAATGCGCGACCCACGAGAAGCCTCGGGAATTCCCCTGCACCAATGCCGGGATCTGGGCCGAGGCGATCCGGCAGCGCAAACCGGTCATCATCAACGATTATAGCCGGGCGGATGTCCTCAAGAAAGGTTATCCCGAAGGCCATGTGCCGATGATCCGGCTGATGAGCATTCCAGTCCTCGATGAGGGGAAGGTGGTGGCTGAAGCCGTTGTCGCGAACAAACGGAGCGACTATACCGAATCAGACTGCCTCCATGTCCAGCTCTTCCTGGAAAATGTCTGGGGGATCCTCAAGCGGCAGAAGGCTGTCGAGGCGCTGCGGCAGAGCGAGGAGCGGTTCCGCACCGTGGCCGATTTCACATATAACTGGGAGACCTGGCGGGATATGGAGGGGCATTACCTCTATATCTCTCCCGCCTGCGAGCGGACAAGCGGCTACAGCGTGAAAGAGTTCATGAAAGACCCGGGTCTTCTGTTGAGGATCGCCCATCCCGATGACAGGGAGATCCTCATCCGGCACGAGCAGGAGCGCAGGAACGCCCGGCAGATCTACAACTTCAATTTCCGGATCATCACCAGAAACGGCAGTGAGCGCTGGATCAACTATGTCTGCCAACCGGTCTCAGATAGCAGCGGGAATTCCCTCGGACGTCGCGCCAGCTACCGGGACATCACCGCGCAAAAAAAGCTTGAAATCGAGCTGGCTACCTACAGCCAGAATCTTGAAGAGCTGGTTAAATCGCGAACGAAGGAGCTGGAGGAGCTGAACACGGCCCTCAAGGTCCTCTTGCAGCGCCGGGAGTCGGACAAAAATGAGCTGGAAGAGAAAATACTCTCCAACGTCAATGAACTCGTTCTGCCTTATCTGGAAAAGCTGAAAGCCAGCCGCCTGGCGACAGCCCGTGAAACCTACATGGGCATCATCGAAAAGAACCTCAGGGATATCGTCTCCCCTTTCCTGCATCTCATCAGCACGACACAGAAGCTGCTGACTCCGCAGGAGATTCAGATCGCGGATCTTATCCGGTGGGGAAGGTCCAGCAAGGAGATCGCGTCCATTCTTAATGTATCGGAGAGGACGGTCAATTTTCACCGGGAAAACATCCGGAAAAAACTCGGATTGACCGGTGGTAAGGAGAACCTCAGGTCCCATCTGGGCCGGATAAGCGACCAAAATCCCAACTGACTTTTTTTAAACCGCCCGCTTCGCTCAAGACGCCAAGTTCGCCAGGAGAAAGATTTACGGTATCGGGTCCCGGCTCCGCCAGGCTGCGATCC
>CAZOEH010000046.1:0-13011 GCA_964578785.1 uncultured Desulfonema sp.
AGTCTGAGCTTGGCGTACTGTCGGAAGAGATATTCGGGTCACTTGATGAAATACCGATTGCATCCGCTTCCATAGGCCAGGTCCACAGGGCAAAACTTAAAGATGGCGATGAAGTTGCAATAAAAGTTCAGCGCCCCGGGATAAGAAAAACAATTGAAGTCGATCTTGAGATAATGCTTCATCTTGCAATGCTGATGGAGCGCCATGTTGAGGAGATATCCCTCCACCGCCCGGTAAAGATAGTGGAAGAATTCGCAAGAACGCTCGAAAAGGAGATCGATTACACTATCGAAGCATCGAACATGGAGCGGATCGGAAATCAATTCCTGAATGATTCCACCATATATATTCCTAAAGTCTATCGTGATCTCACGACATCACACGTTCTTACGATGGAGTATATCGAAGGGATAAAGGTTTCCGAAATATCCCGTATTGAAGAGGCCGGCTTAAACAGGAAAATCATAACTTCCCGCGGGGCCGATATCTATCTTAAGCAGATTTTCGATCACGGTTTTTTCCATGCGGATCCTCATCCCGGAAATATATTTGTTCTTCCCGGGAATATTATATGCCTTCTTGATTTTGGGATGACAGGTTTTGTCGACCGGCAGACACGCGAGGATTTTGTGGAACTGATAGAAAGCGTTGTAGTCAGGAGCGAGTCAAAAGCCACTCAAATCCTGTTAAAAATCACCAGCTGGGATGACCAGCCGGATGTGCGTCTTCTTGAAAGGGATGTGGCTGAGTTCATGGGGGAGCACCTATATAAACCCTTGAAAGATATTAAAATCGGGAAGCTTCTGCAGCACCTTCTTGAAGCAACTGTCCGCCACCGAATGAGAATCCCACCCAATATTTTTCTGATGATGAAAGCGTTAAGCACAGTTGAAAGCGTTGCCGTTTCCCTTGATCCGGAATTTGACATGATCGAGCATGTGGCTCCTTTCATAAAGCGTATAAAACTCGACATGTTTACACCGCAGAGAATGACCGTAGACGTGATGGGGATTGCCGCCGAATCGATACAGTTCATGAAGCAGTTCCCGAAAGACATGCTTGAAATCACAAGGCTCATGAAGAACCACAAGCTTGGTATCAAGCTGGAACATCACGGCCTTGATACGATACTTTCAACACACGACAGGGTCAGCAACAGGATATCTTTTTCAATTATAATTGCAGGCCTTGTTATAGGATCGGCGCTTATTCTCGCATCCTCGATCCCCCCCCTTTTTTACGGGGTTTCGCTGCTTGGAATAATAGGTTTTGTCGCTGCGGCCATAATGGGTCTCTGGCTTCTGATATCCATGATGCGAAGAGGAAGGTTGTAAGTTACACCATTGTATATCCGGGCCCTTCCCCGCCTTCCGGACATGTCCATTTGATATTCCTGTACGGGTCCTTGATATCGCATGTTTTGCAATGGAGACAATTTGAAAAATTCAGCTTGAGCTTCCGCTTACCAGTATTTTCGTCGGTTTCTATAGCATATACATCTCCGGGACAGAACCTTGTGCATGGAGACTTGAATTTCTCATAGCATTCATTTACACATACATCCGTATCGTGAACTATGATGTGACACGGCTGGTCTTCCCTGTGCATTGTTTTTGAGAGATAAACCCCGGTCAACTTGTCCACGTAAAGCGTCCCGTCAAAAATTTTCTTCCCCGCATCAGTCTTCCCCTTATCTCCGCCTGCTTTCAGGGGTTTCAGAGTGCCGCAGTCCTCTTCCGTATTCATCCCGTCGATAATTCCGCGCCCTTTGGTAAAATACTGGGCTCCGAGATGAACAAATTTGATGAGGCCTTTTTTTGCAAGGGCCTGTGCGAAATTTCTTCCTTCGAGCAACTCCTCCTTAATCGGGCTTTTATCAAAAAGGGTTTGATAATAACTCAACGTTTCCGCATTGAAGCTGTTTTCCTCCAGGGCTTTGATGATAGTTTCCGCCGCAAGCATTCCCGATTTCATGGAAACATGTATTCCTTTCAACGCAGGGGTATTCTGGAAGGCAGCGGCTCCTCCCGTAAACAGAGCGCCGTTTACGAAGAGCTTGGGCATGGTGTAATATCCGCCGGTAGAGACGGTGCGCGCTCCCTGCTGCAGGACTTTTCCGTCTTTTATGATCCGCGCCACAAAGGGGTGACTTTTGAATTTTATAAATTCATCATATAAATCGAACATCGGATCATCATAGGAGAGTCCTGCAAGAAAACCTACCGTCACCTTATTTTCTTTCATCTCATATATAAAGCCGCCGCCCGGAGTATCTAAGCCGAGCGGATAGCCGAGCGTATGAATATCATTGGCATTGCTTGAGGAAAAATAGTTGTTTTCAGGCAGCTGGATTACTTCCTTTATTCCGGTTTCGTAAACCTGCGGCATTTTGCCTGAACAAATATCGAGCTTTTTTGCTATATCCTGCATCAGGCTTCCCCTTGCTCCTTCTCCAAAGACGGTGACTTTTGCCATAAGATCTATTCCGGGCTCAAAATTGCCCTTGGGAGAGCCGTCCTTCCCGAGCCCTTTGTCTCCGGTTCTGACTCCTGTGACGATCTTCCCGTTATCATCATACAGGACTTCTTTTCCGGCAAATCCGGGGAATATGTTTATTCCGAGCCCAAGTGCGATCTCTCCAAGCCATTTTGTGAATTTTGAAAGGCTTATGATATAAAACCCCTTGTTGTGCATCTGGCGGGGTGTAAATGGAACCTTAAAATATCCGGTTTTTGTCAGAAAGACGAATTCATCTCCCCTTACAATAGTTTCCACCGGACATCCCTTTTCAATAAAATCGGGAATCAGCTCCTGCAAAGCAATCGGATTTAAAACAGCTCCGCTCAGAGCATGAGATCCGATCTCGGCGCCCTTTTCAATCAGAGCGACTTCGATTGAGATGTTTTTCTTTTTAGCAAGCTGCATCAGCTTGATTGCGCCCGCCAGAGATGCCGGACCCCCTCCCACGAAAAGCACATCAAAATCGATTCTTTCTCTTTGCTGATCCATATCTTCCACCTTTTAATGTATATTTTATATTGAACAGTTTTATAAAATAGTTACAATATAACTATAAAATCTGCAAGCTAAATTGACACGGGTTTGCATACATCTCTTTATCTCCGGATTGCTTTTTCCCTTTTGGCATTGTAGCATGAATAATGAGTTGGGAATATATATGGTTAGAGAACCTTGCATTACTATCATCAGGGACTGACAGGGATAAATAGGCCGGAGTTTATGGTAAGCGTTATAATACCGACATATAACAGGGGATGGATTTTAAAAGAGGCGGTCGATTCTGTTCTGTCCCAGGATTGTAACGGTTTTGAACTTATAGTGGTTGATGACGGTTCGACCGACAACACTCAGGATGTGCTTTATCCCTACAGGGGCAAAATTAAAGTCATACGGCAGGAAAATAAGGGTGTCAGCGCCGCAAGAAACAAAGGCATAGCTTCATCATCCGGAACCTACATAGCATTTCTTGATTCGGATGATCTATGGCTTCCCGGGAAACTTGAAGCTCAGCTTGAATTTTTCAGAAACAACCCGGATGCCCTAATATGTCAGACTGAGGAGCACTGGGTAAGAAACGGAAGAAGGGTGAATCCCGGGAAAAGGCATAAAAAGGTATCAGGATTCTTTTTTGAAAAATCTCTTGAACTTTGCATGGTAAGCCCCTCTGCCGTCATGATCAGGAGAGAGTTGTTCTGTATGGCCGGCCTTTTCGACGAATCGCTACCCGCATGTGAAGATTATGACATGTGGCTCAGAATAAACTGCAGGTATCCGGTATATCTTATTGATATTCCGCTCATACTGAAAAGAGGCGGGCATAAAGATCAGCTTTCCCGGATGCATTCTCTTGACAAGTACAGGATACGGTCAATAAAAAAACTACTTGAAGGTGATCTGCTGTCAGAAGATCAGCGAAAGCTTGCGGAAAAAGTCCTGGCTGAAAAAAGCCTTATTTATGCCAATGGCTGCAGAAAAAGAGGGCGCGTGGACGAAGCCCTTGAGCATGAGGGCTTTGCATAACTATCATTCTGCCGGAGGCGGACAGGGATATGCGCTTATGCGCCTCTGGCCGGAAAATTTTATTGTACCCTGTCAACACCCCCAGATAGTCTACAGAGATCATACAGGCGTAGACGATATACCTCTTCGTGAACATTTATCCTCTGGGGTCTGTATAAAACTAATCGATGCGTATCTGCCGCCGCAATCAAAGATGCAACTATAATTCCGGCAGAGCGCATAAGCGCATATCCCTGTCCGCCCCTGTCATGCAAATTATAAACAGATCCTCTTCAGAAGCGATCCTGAAGACCCATCGGATCCTTGAATTCCAGAGTAGGATTGAAACGTATCTTCTTCTCACCCCTCAGGTCGGCATATTTCATGAGCTCAAGATCCACTTTTATCGGAACATCAACGCCTGCTTTTGTCAGCAGCTGCCGCAGGAATGCTTCCGATTTTGACGCAAAAGCAACGGCATCTCCCAGAATACGCAAGCCTTCAGCGGGATTGTGAAATCCAACCGAGTTTTCGGCTCCCATGAAAAGGCCCCGGTAAAACGCCTCTTCATAAAAATCTTTTGCCTTGTTGTAGAGTTCCTGGTCGATCTGCCTGCCCTCGTCCCTGGCCTTGTGCGTGATTTCAAACAGCTTTGCAACCGTGGCTGTTGCATATCCGCTGCGGATCATCAGTGAAACCGTCCTGTCCTGAATCGCAAAGACGCGCTCCTTCAACCATCCGGGATTTGCGGCATGGCATTGCTGGCATGCCCTCATTTCATTCTGTATCGGGCTCATTACACGATGATCGGAAATTTTATATACGCCAGCCTTGACGTAAGGCATATGGCAGTCCGCACAGGATGCCCCGGCTTTGAAATGAGAACTGTTGTTGGAAAAAAATTCAAATTCAGGATGGCGGATGAACCCCATTTTGAATCCGGTGACGTTTTGCTTCCATTCCTTGACCGTATCATCGCTCCGGATTTTTTTAATAACATCCTCAACGGTAATCGCCCCCCACTTGCTGTTTTGCCATGGGAAGAACAGTCCGACGGATTTTCCTTCGGCATCCTTATTAATATTATATGTGACATGGCACTGAGCGCATACGACCGAACGCAGTTCCTGGCGGGAGAATGTATTGACGTCTTTTCCCATTCCTTCGAGTGCCTTGACAAGTGTAAATCCGCGTGAAATCCGAAGAGTCATGTCTCTGTTGTTGTGGCAGTCAATACAGGCAACGCCGAGTGTTCTGTCTTTTTCCGGAATTTTACCAAGCACTTCTTTGAAAGGTTTCATGTAATAATCGGAGCCCATCTCTTTATGCAAACTCGGGGCATATGGAGTTTTGCAGCTTAGGCAGACTCCTCCTGCCTTGAGACGGGAGGAATCGATTTCGAGCTGATCGCGCACCATATAAGCATGACCTCTCGGTTCGTTATATTCCACTCCAAATCCCCAGCCGTTGAATAACAGGGCCATGTACGGAAACTCCGAGAGTTTATCCACTGAAATTGCACTGCCGTCCATACCTGTTTTGTATTTGCTCAATCTTGCGCTCACAGGGGATTCCGTTTTTTTCCAAAGCTCGTATTCCTCGTTATAGGCTTTTCCCCAAAGCTCGGGGTTCATTTCACCGTCCGGAATCACGACTGTCTGCCTGGGTTCAGGCTTTGATGGCTGGCAACCCAACAGACCAATCAAAACAGATAACAAAAGGCAAACGAAGATTCGTTTATTATTATCAGGAAAAGTCATCTGTCCCTCCTATTCTTTGAAACCTTATTATTATATACCGTTAGAGGCCGGACAAAGGTATGGCCTTTTTCGAACGGTAGTTAATCAACGTACGCTCTTTATTTGCCGGTCATCCGGGTGCCTGCAAGATTATGCTGAAGCCAGCGGTGGCATTCCCAGCAATTACGCGTCCGGTCTATTTTTTCAACAGCGGTTTCATGGCACCGGGTGCAGTTGGATTGAACCGTCCTTTCTCCGTGCGGAGAAAGTGTTATCATCTCCGGCACTCTGCCGGAATAAAACACAAACATGTCTTTCATTCCATCGATAGACTTCCAGGTATAATAAATGCCTAAATTTTCGTGGGGAAGATGGCAGTCAACACATTGAATGCTTCTATGGGCGCCGGTATGAAACCAGGCTTCATACTGGGCCTCCATGACATGGCAGGATGCGCAAAAATCCGGTGTCTCGGTTTTCGCCATGAGCCCGGGAGGCCCGAACATGACAAAAAGCCCACCTGCCGCTGCCAGTAAAATAATTGCCAGAATTATTTTTTGCGCCCTTGAGATCATATCCGGATCTCCGCATTATATAGTAAAAAAGAGAATTGTTATTCGGTATTTGATGTCGTTTATGGTCGGAGCTGTAAAGAAATATGAATAATCAGTATAGTTTTTTGAGCAGGATTGCAAGAAAATAACAAGACAATGCACACGAAGCAAAACAGCAGCACCTTCAAATAAAAAAGGCATCCGTTCTTATTCCACGAATGCCTTTTTATTTAAATATTATCAGCTAATTACAGCTTTGTCACGTTTGCTGCGCCGGGGCCTTTCGGGCCGTTTACTATATCGAACGTAACGCGATCGCCTTCTGAAAGCGATTTAAAACCTGTTGAATTAATAGCTGAATGATGAACGAACACATCCTTGCCGTCTTCCTGCTCAATGAAGCCGAATCCTTTGCTGTCATTGAACCATTTTACAGTTCCATTTGCCATAGTGTTTACCTCCTTTCAAAAAATTGAATCAAGGTCCCAGACTTCAGGTCGTCACTTTGACAACATGGAACAAGCCTTCTGTTCGAAACCGATCCGCAATACTTTGCGGATCTTTACTGATTTGGTTTACTTTATATGACACTTCAGTTGATGTCAACATAAATTATTAAAATATTATAAAATATGGATAATCAGCGTTCAGCGGAGGGAAAGGGGTTCAGGATTTAAAAACCGATATAATTGACAAATACTATGATTTTATGAGATATTATTCCCAGTTGCCGCCTCAGAATGTAAATATTATATTATGGCACAGAGGAGAGATGGATATGAACTCAGAAATAAAAGACCGGAATGACAACTTTTTGTGGCTGGCTCCGTTTGCCCCGCCCAAAGGATATACAAGTGTTCCTGAGGGCGGAATGTGTTTATGCGTTTTTCTTTTTGTCATAAGGGGACGGGAGGTTCTTCTTGGAAAATACAGAGAACATACGGCATGGGAAAAGATCGCAGGGCTGGATGAAAGACGCGTTAAATCCAATCAGAATGGATTTACCCTGCCTGCCAGCCACCTGAAATTTGGTGAAGATCCGGCAGATGCCGCCCGGAGGATAGGAGAAGAAATACTGATACTTCCAAACGATCTATCTTATTCAGAACCCGTTGTTCAGACTTTTTTTTATGAACTGTCAATTGTTCCCGGCAAAATGCATTTTGATGTTCTTTTTTTATACGATCTGGTCCTCAAAGAAAATTATGAGATCGGAATTCCTCCCTGGTATGCCTCACTGGAATGGTTCGATATGGATATCCTTATGAACCTGAAATACGCCCGCCAGCATGAAGATGTGGTTTCGGCCTGGCTGATGAAAAAGCGTACTGATTTTATTTCCTTCGAACGGCTTGATTCCCGCAAGCCTTGCCTTTAAAGACCGGGCTTTAAATGAAAATATCTGAAATATATTTTTTCCTTACAGGGAAGAGGCGCTCTTTATCGCAGGCGACTTTGAGCGTTTTTAGATAATATATCGGATAATTATATGATTATCGGTCTGGTTTTCAGGAACAAAATAATACTTGAATGTGTTTAAATATTGTGTTAGGCGGCACGGAGTTTTGTTTTATACGAATGCCTTTTTTATTGTTAATTTGATATGGTAATGTTTTCTACCTATCCGACAGGAGACTGGTATGGTTGAAGCGGTTCTTTTTATGCTGGGACTGGGGTTTGCTTGCAGTACTCTTTTAAGTGCAGCTTCCAAAATATTTTACGTATATGAAGATCCAAGGATTGCCGAGGTCGAGGGATTTCTTGCAGGCGCCAACTGCGGAGGCTGCGGGTTTGCCGGTTGCTCTGCTGCTGCTGGCGCCGTTGTAGCCGGAAAAGCCGGCCCTGGCGTTTGTATTATCGGCGGAATGGAATCGGCAATCAATGTCGCTAGGGTTATGGGAATGGACCCGGGAACAGCCGAACCGAAAAAATCCCTCAACGAATGCAGCGGGGGATACAGGGCCGAGGACAGATTCATCTATGACGGCATCACAACCTGCCGGGCGATGACATCATATTATGGAGGAACGCGTCTTTGCCGTGTAGGCTGTCTCGGATTTGGAGATTGCGTTGCTTCGTGCATGTTTGACGCCATTCATATGGGGTCGGACGGATTCCCTGTCGTGGATTATGCAAAATGTGTCGGATGCGGCGCATGCGAAAAAGTCTGCCCGAAAACTATCATAACCGTTCGCACAATGTCCGAGAGGCTTCTTCATTTTAATGCGGAAGATGACGCTCTCTCCCCGTGCAGTCAGACATGTCCAGGCGAAATCAATATTCCTCAGTATATATCCCAGGTCAGGAGCCGTGATTATTCCGGAGCCGTCAATACAATAAGGGAGCGAAATCCTCTTCTTCTCACTTGCGGAAGAGTCTGCCCTCATCCTTGTGAATCCTATTGCCGGAGAGGTATTGAAGACGAGCCTGTATCGATCAACCAGCTGAAACGCTTTGTCGCAGACTATGAAATGAATTCAGGAAAACGCCTTCCGATACCATGCGCTCCGGCTACCGGAAAGAAAGTAACCGTTGTAGGAGGCGGGCCGGCCGGGCTTAGCTGTGCATATTTTCTGAGACGGCTCGGTCATAATGTCACTATATTAGACATGATGCCGGAGCTGGGAGGCATGATCCGGTACGGTATACCGGAATATCGTCTTCCAAAAGACGTGCTCAAATGGGAAACGGACGGTATTATGGCGCTGGAAATCGAGCATAGACCTAATGTAAGACTGGGAAGGGATTTTGATATTGCTTCTTTAAAAAACGATGGATTTGACGCTATCTTTCTCGGTACCGGCGCATGGAAGGATTACATGCTCGGCACTGAAGGCGAAAACCTCGAGGGTTGCTATACAGGAATTGATTTTCTGACCCGGTTTGCGAAATATCAGCAGGAAGGAAAAGATGCCGGGCATTTTCCTATAGGACGTAAATGCGCCGTAATCGGCGGCGGGAATACCGCAATAGACTGTGTCCGAACCCTGATCAGGCTGGGCGCTGAAGAGGTTTATATTGTTTACCGCAGGACCCGGAGCGAGATGCCTGCCAATAAGGTGGAAATAGAAGCAGCGGAGCATGAGGGTGTTAAATTTGTATTTCTTGCAGCACCAGTCAGGTTAATCGCCGATCAGAACAACCGGGTATCCAAACTTGAGTATCTCAGGATGGAGCTTGGTGAACCGGATGCAAGCGGAAGACGCCGCCCGGTGCCGGTTAAAGGGTCTGAAACATGTATAGATGCGGATATGGTAATTTCCGCCATAGGCCAGGGCCCCGATGTTTCCTTTATAAATGATGACGAAGAAATAAAAGAATTGAAAATTACCCGGTGGAGTACGATAGATGCCGATCCGGAAACTCTCCAGACTAGCATCCCCTATGTGTTTACCGCCGGAGACGCGTTTACCGGGGCCTCGCTTGTTATTGAGGCAATCGGCGGAGGAAGAAGGGCGGCCCGGGCCATCCATCTGTATTTAACCGGTCAGGAGGTTACGCCTGTTCCAAAATCACTGAGGAAGCGGTATATCCCGGAATCTCTTTTTACTTCCGTTGAAGGTGTGGTACGCTCAAAACGGTCGCCCATGCCTGAGCTTCCGGCAGGAGAACGGATCGTATCCTTTGTGGAGTCAGATCTTGTGTTAAACGAAACCGATGCTATATATGAATCCGAACGGTGCCTGAACTGCTGCCGGCTATGTTACGATAAAGATACCAAAGAAGCTGCCTGAGGTAAAGCTCTCACCACCGGCTCATGACCTCTATGCCTCTTCGTCTTGCAATTTCATCCTGAAGCTGTTCGAACAGCCTGCTTACAGCGCCTATCAGGTAAAGCATTACATGATAACCTGTGCTTTTGTCGGATTCAAAAAGACGGAGAAGGTCCTCTCTTTTAAATTTTATAACTTTACATTTTTCTGAAGCGCAATAGCCTGAAAGTCGGTATTTGTATGGGGGAACAAAACATGTCCATCCAAATGCATGGGCTGCCGAGGTAAACGAGACGGCCGGCTCCTGTCCCGAAACATCCTTGCCCGGAGGCTCTGATCTTAATTCAACATCACCTTCAGCCAGGATCCACACATTGGTCGCATTTGCTCCGTGGGTAAATATCCGCTCCTCTTTATTAAATTCAACCTGTTCGGCATAATTCAGAATCGCCTGTAAACGTTCATCATCCAGATCTTTAAAGATATCCGCCTTTTTTAGAAAATCGATACATATCATCTTCTGCCTCCTTCAAGCACCAAATCATCCTGGACTTTGCCGGAAATTAAATGCTGATTGAATACGCGCAATATCTTTGCCGGATCCATTTTCTGATAAATGACAGGCTTTTCATTTTGGATCTCAACAGTAATGTTGGGTTCACTCACGCATCTCCCGATACATCCGCCGGACAACACTTTAATTCTGGACTGACCGGACCTTGCTATTTCCTCTATGAGCACCTTCATTATTTCCCGGGCTCCGGCTGCAATACCGCAGGTCCCCATATGAACAGTGACCGTTACCGGGGAAAATGGCGCTTCATCTGCTGTTTCACGAAGTCTTTCAAAACGGTTTCCGACAACCTTCAGTATTGCGGACAGAATTTTATATCCGGCATCCGGATTGGCTTTCATAAACACAAGCAACCGGTCTCTTTCAATCATCACGACTGAGCATTCATCTGAAGCGCAATAAGCCGAAAGCTTATATCTGTATGGCGGAACAAGGCTTGACCACCCGATTATATTATTCTCGGATACCGATGAGAGAGTGCTCTCATCGGACGTTTCACGGTCAGGCAGATCAAACCGTAAATCTATCAAACCATTCTCAACTATCCACAGATGATCGGCCATATCGTCGTCTTTAAATATACGCATGCTGTGGATAAATTTCTTCCGGGTACATAAACCGTCAATAAAGGATAATTCTTCATCACTCAGTGCGTAAAAAGCTTCAACACGTTTGAGCAGTTCAAGATGGGCCATTCATACCTCCTAACCCCGGTAAACGGGACTTTTTTTCAGTACCCCATTGAGAGGCAGAAAAATGCAGGAAATAATCTCTTAATAACTAATGCAATTGATGAACGGGATCGGTGATGTTACAATAAATATTATCAATAAAATAGATATTACTCAATATTTTTATTGCAGATTAAATCTGATACTCTCTTTACTTGCCTCCGCAGATTTGTTCTGATACATTTTGATCCATACACGATTTTGATTTTGGACAACAAACCGGCAACAAAAAAGGAAGCAAATGACATCTGTCCATCAAAAGAATATTTTTTTAAGTCTAACAGGTTTTGTTTCAGTTTTAATTATCCTTTCCGGCTGTACCGGATGCGGAAAATTTTATGAACAGCCCGGAATCAGGATACAAAGCGTTCATATTAAAAAGATAAAAAACACGGAAGCCCTTTTCAGAGTAGATATTGAAGTATCCAACCCGAATTTTATATCCTTTGAAATAAACAACATAGAATGTGATGTGGAAATGGACGGCAGACAGATTGCGTCCGCTGTCTCGGAAGAAAAAACTCTGATACCTTCACGCGGAACGGGTATTGTATCCCTTGAAGTTCATTCAACCTCTTTAGACATAATATCGGATCTTCTCAAAAAATTGAAATCAAAACTGAACGACGATGGAAAGTTTGATTACAAAATAACGGGAAAGATTCATATGAACAGTCTCTTTCATTCCCCATCACCTGTTGCTTTCAGTTCAACCGGGAATTTATTCAAAAATATCGGCAATTCAAAACAGCAATAAATATTAAATGGCCTTCATCTCCCGAAAATTGATGGTTCAGGGATCAAGGGTCAAGAGTTCCGGGATTCAGGTGATATGGAGTGGCGCACCAAGGCTAAACTCTTTTAACCCGAATTCACGGCCCCGGGAATCCCGGATCTCTTTTCCCGACTGGCTGGCTAATTTCTTGACTCAGAGAAATTAACACAATATAACCGATTCAAGATTAACGGTCGAAAAGGAAAGAATATGCTAACAGCAAAAGATATCATGAAAACAGATGTAATAACGGTTTCGCCTGAAACAGAAATAATACATGCCACAAAACTTCTCCTTGAAAACCACATAAATGGAGTTCCTGTTGTGGACAAAGCAGGAAAGCTTGCCGGCATCCTGTGCCAGAGCGATATTATCGCACAGCAGAAAAAACTTCCAATTCCGTCCCTGTTTTCTTTCCTTGATGGTTTTATTTCCCTTTCTTCAATGAAGAATCTTGAAAAAGAAGTTCAAAAGATCGCTGCCACCACCGTTTCGCATGCAATGACTTCAAACCCTGTAACCGTGAAATCCGATACACTTATAGAGGTTGTAGCCGCTCTTATGGTCGATAATAATTTTCACACGCTTCCGGTCGTTGATGAAGGAAAGCTTATCGGAATAGTGGGGAAGGAAGACGTCTTAAGAACTCTTATTCCCAGAAACGGCGCTTGAAAATAATAATATGAAACTTGGAATCACTGGTCTTCCCGGAGCAGGAAAATCAACCATATTTGAAGCACTTACCCAGAATGTTCAGGAAGAAGGGTACAAGGTTGAAAACCGCATTGGAACAATAGAAGTGCCCGACAGCCGTGTTGAGGTTCTGTCGGATATGTATAAACCGGTAAAAACCATTTTTGCAAAAGTGGAATATTATCTTCCTGCGATTCACACGCAGAAAAGTG
>CAZOEH010000047.1:0-8583 GCA_964578785.1 uncultured Desulfonema sp.
AATCCGGTATGGTAATTTAATAAACAAACAGGTAGTGAAACTAGCAGCGTTTGAAAGGAGAACAAATTGAATACATTGATAGCAATACCTTCATCTTCGCCAGGCGGGCTTGACGCACCATTGGGCGCCCATTTCGGTCACTGTGATCTCTACACAATGGTTACGGTCGAAAATAGTGAAATTAAAAAAGTTGATGTGATCCCCAATATTCCTCATCAGCAGGGCGGATGCATGGCGCCTGTGGAATATCTGGCCGGGAAAGGCGCCGGCAAGCTGATTGCCGGTGGCATGGGGTTTCGACCGCTGATGGGATTCAACCAGGTAGGTATCAAGGTATATTTCGGCGGCGACTTTCAGACTGTTGGAAATGCCGTGCAGGCGTTGATTGACGGCAGGCTCCCGCAATTTTCAAATGAACATACCTGCGGAGGGGGTGCGCACTGAAAAAATTTCTGATTATTACCTGGCAGGCCGGTAAATTTTCCGGTCTGGCGGAGGGATTGAGAGATAAGAACACAAATGAAATTATATGGGCGGATTCCTTAACAGCCGCTCATGCGGCCGCAGCCGGTTCGGTTGACCTGATCATAATCGATGAGAAGGTGGAAGGGCAATCGGGCCTGGATATAGCAAAAGAGATGATCAGGGTAAATGCTATGGCCAATCTTGCCCTCGTTAGCGGCCTTGCTCCCGAAGAGTTCCATGAAGCCTCTGAAGGACTTGGGATACTGGCCCAACTGCCGCTCTATCCCGATGAAAAGGATGCAGAACTTTTGTTGAATGCTTTGACAGCCTTGTTGTAAACCCCTTTGACGGTTCCAGCAAAAAGGAGTAAGTTATGCCGCTGTTCGATTATTTATGTAAGGATTGTGGTAAGCCTTCAGAGATTCTGCTTGTAACTGCCGATGAAATTCCTTCATGTAATTATTGCGGCAGCCGAAACTTAAAAAAACTGCTTTCAGCTCATTCTCAATATACGGGGCATCAGTCTTCACGCTATCCGGGACCTAACGATACGGCTTGTTGCGGCTCTTCACCTGAGCATGCCGGATGCGCCGGACCAGGGAGCTGTTGCGGAAAGCGCTGAAAAGAATTGATCTGATTAACGGAGATTTAAAATGGATGAAGAAGTATCCGATTTCTGGCAAAGCCATTCTCTCAAATACCTTGAAATGGCATTTCGTACGGATAAACATGAGATTATCAAAAACCCTGACGGTTATGGTAAAAAAACCGGCGATTGCGGAGATACCGTTGAAATTTTTCTCAAAGCCGGTGACAGCATCATTGAAAAGGCTTCTTGTTATATAAACGGATGCATGAACACCGCTGCATGCGCCAATACTATTCTCGCCATGGTTGAAAATAAAACGATTGATCAGGCATGGGAGATTACCCCTGAGGCGGTTGCCGAATATCTCGAAACTCTTCCACCCGAACATTTTCATTGCGCCGAGCTTGCAGTGGGGGCTCTTTATATGGCGTTATCAAATATACTGGAACTCCGCCGGGCACAGTGGAAAAAAGCCTATAAGGTGCGGTGAACCGACGGGTAAATATGAAGATACCTCTTAACGTATCGAAGCATTGCATTGAAACCGAGGTAAAGCGCGTATATGAGGAGAGCCTTAGACAATATTTCAAAGCTCCGGATTCAAAACGGCCGGAACTGGAAGAAAAAATCGAAGGGCTCAGGAATTTTCTGGAGTATTCGGATTTCAAGCACTTAAGAAGCAGTCATCCGTTTCTTGCCGGAAGCGAAGGCGGCAAGGCGGTTCTTCATCTTCTCAGCGGGGATTTATTTGAAATCGAAACAGACGGCTGCTTTTACATCCCGCAGAAAAGACTCTTGATGATCCAAAAGTTCAAAAAGTTTACATCTGCAGATCATCAAGAAATTCGGATGCCGGATTAACGCCTGTTATGAGCAGATGATCCCGAGCACGGGTGCATGCAACGTAAAGAAGATGACGTTCCGTATTATAGACTTCTTCCAGATCCGTATCTTCTGCCGCCGTTTCGATCCTCTCCTGCATTGGAAGAACCTCATCATCACAGGCCATTACAACAACAGCACGGAACTCCAGACCTTTGGCAAGATGCATGGTGCTGATAGAAACGCAGCCGTTCTTTGTTTCAACATTCTCATCAAGCACTATAAACGGGAGTCCGGCATGCTCAACCGCCGCACAAGCCCGTTCCAATTCCGATGCGGAACGGACGAAAACGCCCATCTCGTGGGGGATAACACCTTTTTTCCTGCGCTCTAAAAGCCATGTACCGACCTTTTTAATTTCGTCTTCCCGGCTGTCCAAAACCAAAATAGAAGGCGCCTGCCCGTTGAATACCGAAATTGTGTTTCTCCGGTCTTCCACATTGCCGTCAGCATCGGTCAGTTCAGTCCCCAACAATCGGTCGGCCTGCATTCTTATTTGATGTGATGTCCTGTAATTGATTTGCAATGTCCTTGAACGCCCCCGGATATCAATTCCAAGCGCTTTCCAGGAAAAGGGCTGCTGGAAGATTCTCTGTCCAAGGTCTCCGGCAAAGAAAAGACCGTTGGATCGTCCGCTCCCAAGGGCAGCAAGAAACCTCAACCGGGCTACACCAATGTCCTGGGCCTCGTCAATTACGATAAAGTCGAAAGGCGAATGTTTGCTTCCAGCAAGATGGGATGACAATCGGCTGAACATACCGGAATAGGTAACCAGCTTTTGTTCTTTCAGTTTCAAGCGGACGAGATCAAAAATCGACCAGAGAACGACCCTCTGTTGTTCCGGGAGTCTTTTTTTACGGCCCAGTCTTGTAACATCACGGTAAGCCTCCCAGGTGTCCAACTGCCAGGCATCAACTATTTGTTCCCATTCTGTAAGCAGGAAATGAAGGCTGAACTTGTTATTTTCGATTTTACCGGATGCCTCTTTGAGATATTGTGTTATCAAATCTCTGGTTGCAAGATTCAGATGGCCGAAGTTTGCTTCATATAGTCGTTTACCGATACCGTCAACGGGATGCACTTCAAGCCGTTCCCCAATACGCGGTTCGTTGCCAATCAACCTTCTGAGCTTTGTTCGTAAAGCATTGGCTAATGTTTCGGAAAAAGTGGTGAGAAGCACCCGTGTATCGGGGTTGGTACGGGCCAGATAGACGGCGCGGTGGAGAGCGACAATAGTTTTTCCTGTGCCGGCGGAACCGGAAACACGTGCGGGGCCATTGTATTCCCGTTCCACCTCCCGGCGCTGTGCCGGATGAAGGAAGATGCTCCATTTCTCCCAGGGGTATTCCAGAGCACGTTCCAGTTCTTCGATATTGTTCATCACCCGGAACCGGCGCTGTGCATCTGGATGATCGAACGGGTTCACTGCGGCAACTGCATGTATAACCTGCGGTGTTGACCCGGTGGCCAGATTCAGCAATGCCTCGGCTGCCTCGCCCGGGAGATGCTGTGCCAAATCGAGTATGGTGTCTTCATCGGCTTTGCGAACATCATTCAACCATTCGGATGGAACGCCGTAACTGAGCAAAACTTCTTCAGCGATAGATTCGAACAGGGCCGGTTTTTGCCGGGCCATTTGTTCGACTTCCACATATCTGGGAATTATGATCTCTTTTACCGTCTCCCGTATCTCCACCAACTGGGCAGCGCCGGTCTTAGGATGGATTTCCATCTTGCGTCGCTCAGCCCAGCGGTAAGCGTCGTCGTGGTGGCTTACGTAACAAAGAAGCAGATTTTTGTCAGACCTGTGAACAATAATCCGTAAATCGTCATTGACCCGAATCGACCAGAAGTTCTTGTCTTTGGCCTTATCGAGCCTGTGAAATTGCATGCCCGGACTCTCCGGATTCATTTGCAGATCAAAGGCGGTTGTTTTGACAACCTTTTGTTCTTCATTATTCAGCTTTGCAAGGCTATCGGTAAATGTATCGGCAATGCGGAAGTCCATCAGTCCTTCTTCATTTTATTAATGTCAATCGTCGGTCTACTCGGAGGTCATCTCCTTTGCGACATCAAAATCTTCCTCGCCGCCATTTCCTGTTTTTATCTGTTGCTGAATTGCAGCAACGAGTGCCCTGTTGTTATTCAAAATTTCCGCAACTAACTTTTTCAGGTGCGCTGATGTTTCGGCATGCGCGCCGATGTAGCCTGAGCGGACCAAATCGAGAAAAGCACTAGGCCGGAGATAACGCCCGGACAGACTCTGATAACTTACGCGCAGTCCATTCCTCGGACCTTTGCAAGCTGGGTCAGTGCGGAGTTTTTCGAAATGGTCGATCGGCACAATGATGCCGCCGTTGTTGATCGAGCCGTCTCGTTTGACAAACTTTAAATAGAAGACGGCCGGATTGAGCCGATACTCGTACGGACCCGTTGCATGATCTATTGCGAACTTTCGCATCCGGCGTATTTCGTTATCCAGTTTGATATCCGGTCTGTATATCCAGTCGGTATCGTCCTCGTCCGTCCTTGAGGGCTCCAGCATTTTATACTGGAGCATCACAACATTCTGCCTGCTCTCATTCAAATAAATCAGATCGACCCCAAAGACATGCTCAAGAGGTCGCCGGTTAGCCGTAATAACCACCAGTCGCTCATTATTTCGTTCAAAGACCGCGCGCCCTGTCAGATCACTTTTTACAAAATCATATCCGGGAATATAACGTGCATCACGTTCAATCACAGAATCTTCCATGATGCCAACTCGCGATAGTGCCGTTTCACGTCCCCCAACGAGCTCTATCGACAAAGCTCGATCATTAGAAGTCAATCCAAATGCCTTAAGCGCCGTATGCAGTGCATCATCCTGTAGCGACACAGCACCCTGATAGTGCTTAGGATAAGAAAGTGATTCTGCTACCGCACGCATTGCTCCTTGATTTGATCGTATAGATGCAAGTCGCTCGACTATATGGCTGCTGAGCTTGGGTGATAGTATGATGATTGACCCACCCTTTCGCATTCTGTCCCTAAGGTTTCTCGCATGAAACTTGTCTTTGATCAGGCGGAGCAATTCAGACCGACACCGTGGCTGAATTTTCACTCCACGCTTGATCTTGATTCGAGATTCGAGCGTGGTCACGGCACTCCGTGAGCTGATCAGTCCGAAATACAGTTCTTCCCCATTATCACTCTTACCCAGAATAAGGCACGGTGTTGAGGGTTTTGCCTCTTTCAGAAGCTCGTGTGAGCGGGCGATTGTAAATTCGTTGACCCCTCGACTGGACTCATGAAGGCGATCCCATTCATCGTCACTAAACCGCAGAATAACAAGCGGTTTCTTCTCAACTAGCTGCTTCAGTCTGTCTAACCAGGATATTTCCATTTCTATACAGTAACTTTAGATTTCAATTTACCTTGAACACCTTCATAACCTCATCGCCGAGGTGGTTGATGACCTTAACGGCAATACGGCCGGATTTGGGTTTGTTGAAGGGGCGGGAAGTGTCGCTGTTTAAAGTCGCCCAGGCTTCTTCGTTGATTTCAGCCTTGAGAGTGGTTTTCAGGGATTTATAGGGATCATTAGCTCCAAGAAAATAGGCATGGCGGACGAAGAAGCTCTCCTCGTTGTAGTCCGTATCGATGAACCAGCAAGCGATTCCTTCGGCGCCGTCGCTGCGTACCTCGCCGGTGTTTGGATGAAACACGTCCACACCGTTGACCTTTACCCGGATTTGATTGTTTCCGGCATCAAGGACGTCGATATCCGGCTCGCCGAAGATGACAAACAGGTTGCCCTTGCCGGTGTTTTTGAGATCGTCTGCCATATGCAGGTCGGCGTTCATCCGCGCCTTAAGCACCGGGATGCGTCCCAGATTTTTGAACTCCGAGGAATGGGCATCGTAATTGAAGGCACAAGTGATGAGTACATCGAAGTCGGCATCTCCAGCCTCGCGGGCAGCGGCAACCAGGTCGGGTCGGGATACTGTGCCGAATTCGGGCCCGATGAAGATGGCAGCGCGTTTTTCAGTGCCTGATTCAGCATTGCCTTCGATGTATCTGCCTTCTGCGCAAATCAGATTGCCCGGCCAGGGAATTAGAGAGGTAAACACAATCTTGTCTTCCTTGTGGGCCTGCTGGACTCCGGAGGTCTTGAGGTTTTCCAAGATCATCTGGACAAAGCTTTGTAGCTCTCCATATCCGGACTTCGATTCTGCCAGGCTGTCGATCAAGTCGTCATTCTCATCTACACCAAGCACGCGATGAGGTGAAAGACTCTCAACCGTGAACGGTCCGGCTACTCGCACCGTCTTTTTTGCCTCATACGGTTTGTCGTAGAGATATTCGAACTCAGCTTTTGCAGCTATAGACGCATCGATCTCTTTCTGCCGGGCGATACGCTGTTGCCACCACTGGGCATGGAGGTTTTTGACTTCCGCCGACCACTTACCATCCTTCTCGCGAGGGATTTCCCATTCTTCCCATTTCTTTCCAAGCGCCTTATTCAGTTTTTCGCGCAGGGGTTCCAGTTTTTCCTGATATTTTTCCCAAATAACATCGATTTCAGCGTTGTTTGCGATGGATTTAAGGGTAATGTGGGGCACCCGTTCATAGACAAAGCCCTGGCGAATATCGCCGCGGGTGGGCCAACTCGAAGGCGCTGTATGGGCGACCTCGGCCTCCTTGAGTTGCCCTTCTCGGCTATCTGCCAGCAGGTAGTATGGATATCGGGCACCCATAATCCGGGCACGGGCCAACGCAAGTGCCACGCGGGAAGTGTCGATAGTGATCCAGCGGCGGCCCCATTGCTCGGAGGCATAGGCTGTGGTGCCAGAACCGCAGGTCGGGTCAAGCACTAGGTCGCCTGGATCGGTGGCCATGAGAAAGCAACGTTGAATAACCTGCGGGTTGGTCTGAACAATATAAGCTTTATCAGAGCCAAAACTTACAAAAACTGTATCTGTCCATATGTTAGTCATTTGAATCATTGGGTTATCTGAATCACATAAACGATATGCGACTGACCGCCCACGCGCCATCAATCTTGAAGACCTCTCTGCCCTTTTAAATCCTGCTACAGATGAACGCCAACCTCCTGTTGTTGGCGGCAAGAAACAGTTACCCTCAAAGTTGAGCGTAAAGCGAGAAGACTCTCCACCACTTTGGCTTTGTGTTTGCCCTGGCCTGAAACGTCTTACGCCTTTTGGAAGTCCAACTTCCCCCTCTTTTTCAGTCTTTGTCATGGTCCTAAACAAACCGTTCTCAAGCTGCAAATAGTTGTATGCAGTATCTAACTGTTTTTCTGTTCGAGGCTTTTTTATTTTACGGATTTTTGCAGAGTCCTTATTTTTCGCAAACCAAAGAATTACATCGTAAACACCATCTAATCCATCTGAAACACGCCCGCTGGATGTCTGAAAAATGATTTGATCGATAAAGTTCCCCTCGCCAAAAATCTCATCCATCACTGCCCTTACCCGATGCACATTCTCATCCCCAATCTGCACAAAAATAGAACCAGAATCTGTTAATAAATCCCGCGCCACGGTCAGCCGATCACGCAGATAGGTCAGGTACGAATGAATCCCGTCCCGCCAGGTATCACGAAAGGCTTTGACCTGCTCCGGCTCGCGGGTAATGTGGTTGGTATTGCCGTCTTTGACATCGCGGCTGGTTGTTGACCACTGAAAGTTGGAATTGAATTTTATGCCATAGGGCGGGTCGAAATATATGCACTGCACCTTGCCACGCAAACCTTCCCGTTCGGCCAGGGATGCCATAACCTGGAGACTGTCGCCAAGGATCATGCGGTTGGACCAGTTAGCGTCGTGCTGGTAGAACTCGGTTCGGGCGCTCTCGGTAGGCAGACCGTTGAAATCGGCAAAGAGATCAAACTGCGGCTCGACAGATTTTTTTTCGGCCTCGGAACGACGCAGCAGGTCGTCGATCAGAACCTTGGGATGAACCTTCTCCTGAATATAAAGAGGCGGGGCGTGAACCACCAGATCAGACCAGTCCTGCTCGTCTTTGCCGCGCCAGACCAGTTGCGGATCCAGATCACGGTTGCGCCGCTGTTTTTCTTCCTCAAGACCGGATACACCGCGTTCATGAGTGACAAGAACGGGGTTTTGTTCTTCCTTCTTCATGACCGACTGGTATTCAGCAGTAGGAATATTTTTTCGGGTGGCTTTCTCGTGCTTGAGTGTTTCGACGGTCAGCCTGTTTGGTTTCTTCGCCATTTATCTATCCTTCACTCCTCTGTTGTGCTCCCTTCATGGCCCAAATGGCCCTTATATGGCCCCTTTCCTTTTGGAGGAAACCAATTGCCTCTTTTGCCCCTTTAATGCCCCATACGATGGCACATTTGGCACGTTTATGGTGCGTTTGTCTGGTGTATCAATCATCTGTCTCTGACGGGTTTGACGGGTTTATGACGGGTTTAGTCTTAGCGACAACATAATGAGCTGCCCGCCCGGAACCTCCGACTTTTTCTAAAACACAGAGCTTCGTGAGATGTCGAAGTTCTCTTAAAGCAGTGCTCTCAGAAGTCTTTGTCATAGCTCGATACTTACCTGTGCTGATTCGGCCTGAAGTCTTTGCATGCATCACCATCTGCACCTGCCTATCATTCAAATGAAGATCTGCCA
>CAZOEH010000047.1:8593-12731 GCA_964578785.1 uncultured Desulfonema sp.
TCACGCCAAAGGGTAATGACGAATGAGCCACTACGTTGCTCGAATTGCGGTTCCGGCAGACCTGCTTCCCTGCAAAGTTCGATCATACGTTGAGTGCCTGACCCTGCCTTTTCAATGTATCGCGTCAGGTAAAGCGGCTCAGCAATAAGTGGGTTGTTGGGCACCGAAGGGTGATCCTTGCGCAGGTCGTCGAGCGTGAGAGTTCCCGGAAGTCTGCCTGGGTTCCATACTTCGAGACGGTCGGTGAAGAGACGGACTTCAACAGAGGCGTTACTGTGGTAATCTCTATGGGCTATGGCATTAACAATCGCTTCGCCCACGGCGTCCGGAGGCAATTCGTAAGTTGCAAGTGCGGTGATGCTGGTAGTGCGGGTGCCGATGGAACGGTTGATTTTGGCAAGAACGAAATCTCGGGCCTGATTCGCCTGCTCGAAGAGATCGCTCCCGTACACCTGAAAGGAGGCAAACGGTCGACGGTATTCCATGCCATGACAGTGGATGCACTTGGTTTCGGCGGTACGGTGAAAGCGCTGGGGATTCGTGCCGAACAACAGCATGGCGGCATTAGTCGGTTTGCCGTGCTCGAAAAGGTTCAGATGGGTGAGCAACGCATTCGTAGTTGTGTTGGACTTTAGAGGAAAGCCGCGTTCACGCCCGGCTGTTTCCAAAAACCAATCAACGCGCTTGCGCGATAGGTGCTGCAGGGTGGCCCCGTCACAAGCGGAAGTATCAAACGGAGGGACGCGCAGAGCCCCCATGCTGTCGAGATAGTTAACAAGGCTGGCATAGACTTCGGAGCACAAGGCGCTGAAATCTTCTATTCGGCGGCGGATCAGTTCGTCGCTGGCCTTTCTGACCAAATGCTTCATTTTAGGCGCACGTTTTTTTTCATCCGAACCCCATACGTAGACCAGTCGGGGTTTTTGGTGTTTGGCAGCGTGGTTGTATTCATATTCGGTCGGAGATATACCGTCCTGGGCTTCATTTCCGTATTCATAGCCGAAAATTCCAAGATAAATGTCACAACGCTCTACTTGTTCGAGATAGACCTGGTCGGCACGGCGATCCGTGGCTGGAAGTTCCTCAAAAAGGAAAACTTCGGAAACGAAGCGGTGCAGGAAGGCATCACCTATAAGAAAGGCCTTCAAGTCCAGGCGAATTTGTTTAAATTCCTTCTGGACACTGCTGACGAATATTTTCAGACGTACCGGCTTCACATTGCACCCTTCACGATACCTTCGACCATCTTACCGAACTCGCTCTCGACCTTGGCTTTGAAATCGGTTTCGATCTGATAGACTTCGGTGAACTCGGCAAAAGCCCAGCGGCCGCAACAGCCCAGGTTGTTAACTCCGGGAACCCAGTAAGTGTCCATAGTGGATTTCTTTTCCTTCGCGTCCTCGCGCCGGTAGCCCTTGATCTCGACAATGAGGTGCAGCAGGTCGTCATAGCCGTGACCATCATCCACCAGCACGATGAAATCGGGAATGTAGGTGCGTGTTTCTGAACCGTACCGGTATGGCACTTCCAGACCGAGATTGTGATTTTTGACATAGGCCCGTACCCGTGGATGAGACTCGGCAATACGGCAGAATTCAGCCTCCCAGTCGCTGTCGAGGATAACCCAGTTGATGTGACAACGACGGGCATCGGTCTCCCATCGATCCATTTTTGAAGTTCTGAAATTTACATGGATAGTGGAACCGGTGGGGTTATAAGAATCGAGCACGGCCTTTATCGGCCGTTCGCCCACTAAAGCCCGTGTAATGCCGGCGGTTATCCTTTCGCAGGCCATATCTGCAAGCGAAAGGTACATAAGCTGGGCCGGATAGGTGCCGCCCTTGCAGATTAGACAAGTATCGAGCCATTGCCTGGTTATCCGTTTGAGCTGACCGAACAGGTGCAGCTTGGCTTCCTCACCGGGATCACGCCATTTGGTGTATAGCAGGCGCTGGGTTATGTGAAAGAGGAGCGTCGAGCGGCGAAGGTCGCTGGTATGAACCAGTGTGAGATCAACGCCTTTACCGATGATGCCTTCGTTGCGGGTGATCGAAGGACCGACGAGATCCGGGGTCAACTCCATTACCGAGTCTTCATTAAACTCTGCAGTCAGTCTTTCCTGAGGCAGTTCCACACGATACCCGGCAACTCTGGGAAAACTGATTTCGAGAGAATCACGGTCAGGCCGCATGGCTTTGACCTGGATGGTCTCGCGAGGCGGCTGCGGGGGCGCAACCACCGGTTTGGCGGTAAAGTCAAATGGAATACCAAGGACATCGGCATATTCAACATTGAACAGGTTCTCTTCATTCAGATCATATGACTGGCGGCGCAGTGCGCGGCCGATAACCTGCTCGCATAAAAGCTGTGTTCCGAAGGCGCGCACGCCCAGAACGTGAGTGACATTTCTGGCATCCCATCCCTCTGTGAGCATGGAAACAGATACCACGCAGCGAATTGATTCACCGAGGCGATCTTCTTTTCCGACTGTGTTCATGACTTCTCTAAGCAGATCCTGGTCGCTGATATTCTCTGCCTGATGGCGATCACCTGTGCGTTCAATTATCTCACGCCGGAAACGGTCGATCTCGTCGGCAGCCATAGACCGGAAGTTATCGTCCAGCGCATCACCGGATTCGAGCTGCGCGCTGTCTATCAGAAGCGTATTCGGCCGGGCAAACTGGTTGCCATGCTCATCGAAATTCCGGAACAGGGCTAATCGGCCGTTTTCAAAAGTTCTGGAGCCGTCTTCATTTTCACGAAAAAAGCCGGAAATATAATCATAGATGAGTTTGGAAGCGGAAGTATTCTGGCAGACGATGATGAAACACGGTGGAATCTTGACGCCGCCTTGACGCCAGAGATCGAAGGTTTTTGAGTAGTGGCCATAGAGAGCTTCCAGCGCGGTCTGAAGCTCAACGGGAATATTAAGAGGATCGAGTGGTTTGGTTTTGTCCCGGCGTTTTTTGGGCATCTTCGGCCCGATATGTTTCCATAACTCGCGAAACCTGGGCATATCGCCGCCGGGAATATTGTCTGCAACAGGCACACGAGGCAGTTTTACGATCCCGCATTCGATGGAATCCATAAGAGAAAAGTCACTCATAGTCCAGGGAAACAGTGTGCCCTCTGCATAGCCTGAACCGCGAAGAAAAAACGGTGTGGCCGACAGATCAAACACGCGCGTCACACCGAGGTTGCGATTGACGGCTTCGAGACCGGAAATCCAGAGACGGGCAGCCTCATTATTTTTCTCCGCTTCCTTCTTTTCGTCGCCTTTCAGATCTCCCTTGTTTTCCTGGCCAGGTTTTTCGCGGTAGCAGTGGTGTCCCTCATCGTTGATCACCAGAATATTTTTAATACCCATCAGATCGGGCATTACCCGCTGAAGCATTTGACCTTCTGTTTCCAGCGTGTTAAGCGCTTCTCCCCGGCCCTGAAGCAATGAACGACCGCCCTTGGAAAGCTCTAACCGCTCCCGAAGCTTGAAAGCATGATAGTTTGTGATCAAGATCTTGGCGCGTTTGAGATCTTCAAGCATATCCCCCGGCACTAATTCCCGGCTGGCATAGTAGCTGTCCGGATCGTTGGGATACAGAACGCGTAATCGGTCTTTGATTGTCAGGCCGGGCGCTACGATAAGGAATCCGCGGGTAAATTTCCTGCTACTCGGCCGGCGGACGGAATTGATTGTCTGCCAGGCAATCAACATGGCCATGACGGTTGTTTTGCCTGCGCCGGTAGCCAGTTTGAGGGCCAGACGCAAGAGTTCCGGATTGGCATCGTTATTTGCGTTGGCAAGATGCTCCAGGAAGCCTTTCCCGGACTTACCTGATTTGGGAGCAACCTCGGTCAGCCAGATTGCAGTTTCAATTGCTTCCACCTGGCAGAAGAACGGCCGGATATCATTAAAGCGATGATGCCGCCAGTGCTGAAGCAGACGCGATGTTTCGGGTGTAACCTGCCAGTCGTTCGGATTTGACAGTCTCCTCCATTGATCAACATGGTGGCGCAGCTCATTAATAATAGGTGTCGGATCGTACTGTTGCTCCTTGCTCGAAAGACCTTTGCCTTCGTCAAAAATGAACTGTTGTTGTTCGGCTGCGCCCTTGCGTTTCCTAGGCTTTGGAATCGGCGT
>CAZOEH010000048.1:0-12657 GCA_964578785.1 uncultured Desulfonema sp.
GACGAACTCATCTTTTGAGGCTTCTATTATTAGCCCCGGATCATCAGGCGAATCAACCCCGAGGAATGCGTCGTTGATGAATGCGCTGATAAAATGCCCCAGGGAATATCCGACAAGAACATCGCCGAGATAATGAGTTGTTCCTTCCACACGCGCCCAGGCTGTTCCGGCGGCCAGCGCGGTAAAGCCTGTCCTGAAAGCATACCTTGCCGTGTTTGACATTGGAATCGATTCGAGATTTCGCGACGCGAGTGTCGCCCTGGAAGAAGCCTTCGCCGTATGCATCGAAGGAAAACATTCTTCTGCCCCGTCGGGGCCTTCGCGGTTTGTCGCTTCTTTCAGGTAGGCCGTAGCGCCCTGAGATGCCAGCAGACTTGTCACTCCGACGGCCAATCCCTTTGATTTGGATACCGTCCACTCTTTTGCATCATCTCCGCCCGGCGTCGCAAGAGTCGTTGCAAGATAGGCAACTCCTGCCGCCTCAACCATCAGATCGCTTGCATCATTTGCACGTTCTACCGAACCGAAAACAGGCGTATGCCTGACAGCCCACTCCGATATTCTTTCATCCGCATTGTCTATCTGGATGACAGCGGCACATACGGCAGGAGCCCATGTTTCAGGCTCAAGCGCGACATCGACTGCCGATTTTTTAATCCTTTCCCATCCGGGAAACAGGGTTGCGTCCTCTCCCCATCTTCTTCCGTTTGAAAGCGTACCGCAGGATACTATCAAAGGAAAGATTAGAAGTATCGATGCCAAAGTGTATAGTTTTACCGGATAAGTTATGAGCCGTTTTTTTCCTGCACTCTTCATAGGTTTTATTTGCCAGCCTCCTTATTATTCTTAGGTTGAAAATATTGCATCAGACTTATTTATGCAAGCTATAAAAAGAGTCTTTCGTTTTACAGTTTTCAGGGAAAAATTGGGTTCGTACAGAGCTTTCACAAAAGCATGCGCAGGCCATCCTTCGAGCCATAGCATGACAAACCTGCGTGGATTGATACAGACAGGAGTTTAAATTTATTTTAAAATATTGTTGGCTTATACTTTGATGAACGTACCCAATTTCCACCCAGCTTCACATTGGTTACCGGGCTTATTTGCTTGGCACAATGTCGGTAACAACAAATGCGCTTCCCGCCTTTTCTGCCCTGAATTTTACTTTGTCGCCCGCTTTCACCTTATCAAGCATAACTGGGTCTTTGACTTGAAACACCATTGTCATACCCGGCATTTCAAGATTTTTTATTTCACCGTGTTTAATGGTGATTTTTTTGTTGTTTTTGTCGATTTTACGAATTTCACCTTCAGTCATGTCGGCTGAATTATCTACTAACGACTTCTTTACTTCGGTTGCAGTTTCTTGTGCCGGGGCGCCGGTAGAAAGCCATAAACTCAGAGGGAAAACTATCATTATTGAGAGTATTTTCAAAGTTTTCATTGTTAATCCTTTATGCATTTTGTAATCTTGACTGCTTCATAAAAAACAGGAAAAACGTATAGAGATAGTACGTGCAACATCATATATTTCGCAAAATGTACTATCCCCCGTCAGTGGGGAGGGGACATTTTTTTAGAATTTGCGAGTGCATCACTATTGCTGTCCGGAGATTCTATCGGTTATGCGCGCGTGGCCATCTCTTTTTCCTGCTGTGGATTTCACCATCACAGTCCCTTTCATCCCCGCGTCATAGTGCCCTGGCAGCAAGCACGCAAAATCGATTTTCCCTGCCCTGGTGAATTGCCATATGATTTCACCTGATTTACCCGGTTGCACTGTGACCATGTTTTTATCATCATGCTCCATCTCCGGATTCTTATTCATTATCTCATAATGTTCCTTCAGCTCTTTTTCTGTACCCAACACCATTTCGTGTTTGATTTTGCCGGAATTCCTGACAATAAATTTAATGGTTTCACCTTGCTTAACCGAAATGCTTGCCGGACTATAGCGCATCGAATCGAACATATTAATCGTGATAGTACGGCTGACGTTTTCTGTCTTGCCCGGCTGACCAATAGTAGTGTCCTCACCGCGGCCGCCCGCGTGGTTTCCGCCGGCACTGGCAAGGGAAGATAAGAGAACCATGGATAACGCTGCAATGATGTAATTGAGTTTCATGCGTTCACTCCCAATGTTAATTTAGTGGCTGGAATGCCCTGAGGGCTTGCGAATCTTAAATTCTATTTCTTTACTTGCTTGTTGTTTTAACGGCATGGATTGCCCTGCTTCCGATTGAAAGCGCGCAGGCTCTGCCATCGGCCCGGTGTACTCGAAAGCCGCTGTACCGGGCGGCTGTTTGTACCAGTCAGGATTTCTGTAATCTCCCGGTTTCTGATCTTTACGAACCTTCACTACCGAGAACATACCGCCCATTTCGACCGAACCGAACGGGCCATCACCTGTCATCATGGGTATCGTGTTGTCAGGTAGCGGCATTTGCATTTCGGTCATATCAGCCATGCCGCGTTCACCCATCACCATGTAGTCGGGAATGAGGTTGGTAATCTTTTTGGCCAAACCTCTGTGGTCAACCCCGATCATGGTGGGAACGTCGTGCCCCATCGCATTCATGGTGTGATGGCTCTTATGGCAATGAAATGCCCAATCACCTTCTTCGTCGGCTACAAACTCAATCTGCCGCATCTGGCCGACAGCGATATCGGTTGTGACCTCATGCCAACGCGCGCTCTTCGGCGTAGGTCCGCCATCAGTTCCCGTCACCACGAACTCATGACCATGCAGGTGCATCGGGTGATTCGTCATCGTTAAATTGCCAATGCGAATGCGCACCTTGTCGTTTAACCGTACATTCAATGAGTCGATGCCCGGAAATATGCGACTGTTCCAAGACCACAGGTTAAAGTCCAGCATAGTCATGATCTTTGGGGTATAACTGCCGGGATCAATGTCATAGGCGTTCAGCAGAAAACAGAAGTCGCGCTGCACAACATCAATCAACGGATGTTTAGCTTTGGGATGTGTGACCCAAAAGCCCATCATGCCCATCGCCATCTGCGTCATTTCATCCGCGTGGGGGTGATACATGAAAGTGCCGGGGCGTCGGGCCACAAACTCGTAGACGAAGGTCTTGCCTGGCCGGATCGCTGGTTGGTTGAGTCCCGTTACACCATCCATGCCGTTAGGCAGACGCTGACCATGCCAATGAATGCTGGTGTGTTCTGGCAGCTTGTTGGTGACAAAGATGCGTAGCCGATCACCTTCAACCACTTCAATAGTTGGCCCTGGACTTTGCCCGTTGTAACCCCAAAGATGAGCCTTCATGCCGGGTGCCATTTCGCGCACCACGGGTTCTGCTACCAAATGGAACTCTTTGACGCCATTATTCATGCGCCAAGGCAATGTCCAGCCGTTGAGAGTCACTACCGGGTTGTAGGGGTGTCCACTGTTCGGAACCAATGGCGGCATGGTATCCGGATTGGTCTGCAATACGGGCTCGGGCAATGCAGCCATGACTACACGGCTGACGGCGGATGCTGCAATGGCGCCTCCTGCAATCCCGACTGCCTTAAAGAACTGTCTTCTTGAATTCATTTTTTAATCCTCTGGATGTGCGGTGTTCTTCACATCGCCCGGTTGTTTTATTTGAAGATCAATGCGGGGCGCCGCTACCTACATTGCCACCGACTGACATGACACCGATCGAAGCCATCGTGGGCTTGCCCATCAAAGAAGCCTGCAATGCTGCGTCGGCAAGCCAAAACTGTTGTTCTGCCGCAATCGCAGCAATGACGCTACTCACCTGATCGCGTGAGTCTGCCAGTAGCTCAAACACACCAATCAGCATGCCGTTATAACGAAGCACGTTTTCTTCGGAGATGATTTTGCGCAGCGGCACCACTTCATCGCGGTAGTGCTTGGCTACATCGAATGCAGTCCGATATGCAGAATAGCTCTCACGAAGGCTTGAACCCGCCGCGCGCACCGTGGCTTCGAGTCTATAAGCCGCAGCCAGGGTATGAGCGTTCATCGCATCGCGCTGCGCATCGCCCCAATCGAAGACAGGCAATCGCACGCTAACCTCATAGCCGCGTTTGGCGGTACTTTGCCCCTGGGCTTTATCAAATATAGTGTCATGTCGCAAACCAAGCTCTATGTCAGTGAAGCCGGTCAGTCTGTTCAAGTCTTGCGCTTTCGAGGCAATGTCGAACTCGGCTTGCGCGAGTTTGATGTCAAGCCGCCCTGAGCTGGCCGTCTTGCTGACCTCATCGGGGGAAAGCGGCTCCTTTGGTATATCTGGCAGCCTGTCCGGCAACATGAGCGCTTGAGCTTGGGTATCCGTCAAGCCCAGAATCCGAATTAACTCTTCTCGCTTAGACGTAGCTGCATGTTGTGCTGCCGCCCATTGAGCAGCCGCATCCGCATAGAACGCCTGCTGTCGTGCGCGTTGCAATTTATTGAAATTTCCAGCCGATTCAAGGCGACGCGCCAACTCAGCGCTGGCCTTTGCGGCATCATTGACTTGCATTGCGTAAACCAGGCTTTGCTGTGCGGCCACCGCCTTTACCCAGGCTTGGCGCACTTGCGTGATCTGGTCGATGATGTTGCCGGCCAATCGCGACTGTGCCTGCTCTATCTGGCGTTGAGCGATGCTGTGGCGTTGCGGAAGTGTCAGCAGGTCAAGCAGAGCAACTGTAAGCAGTCGACCGATCTCAAGCTCGTTGACAGAGCTCAGGCGTTCAAAGGTGAAAATTGGATTAGCGATACGTCCGGTCCGTGCCGCGTTGGCCGCATCAGCCCAGTTCTGTGCCAGCATAGCTTGCAAAGCCGGGCTATTAACCAGCGCAAGCCGCACGGCATCACTCTGGCTGATCGGTTTTTGCAGTATCTCGCCGGCAACACGGTCCAATTCTCCACGCTGATCTTTGGTTTGTGCCAGAGAGAGTTTGCCTTGAGTGAAATCAGCAGCAACCTGATTTGTTTTAGCAAGGGATTGTTCGAAGTTGACACTGGCGCAACCAGATAAAATACCCAACAAGAACAGCGTTATCAACGGTTTACTGTAGCGTAAAAAGTGAATTTCTTGGTTCACGGCTTTCTCCCGTGTTCGGAGTGTGAATCAGAGTTGATTGACGGCACGGCAGGCTGCTTCGCATGTGCATCGGATTTAGACTCGGTGGATGATTTATCGGCTGCATCGGGTAAACTCGCCTCCGTGGCATAGAAACGCCACCCGCCGATCTTCCCGACAGCATCATTGGTTTCTCGCCAGGGTAGCACCGGTTGTTCGTTGAACCCTTGATATTGGATGAATACCGAACGGTATTGGATGAAAGGAGCTACAGATGCAGTGTTACTTTGGACAGTCGAAACGACTCCTGAAGGGGGGTCGGCATAAGCGAACGAAAAACTCAACAATAGTCCGGCTGACAGTAGCCATCTGAGAATAAGAAAGCCCATAAAGTCCTCGCGTAAACTGGTGAATTCAACTCGAAGGGGACGATCAGGATCAAATGCCTCCCTTCTCTTCATCACAGACCAGGCAATTACACGCATCTTTGCCGCAAACTTTACTCTTGTTTTGGTATGAATGCCTCTTTCTCTCTGTCTGCCTCGAAGTAATCCTGTAAAATATGATTTGTGAATTCAAGTTGCAGGTGCATCACTTGATCTATTACGGAACACTTCATGGGGTGACTGGTAGTCAAGGCACTTTCTTGGCCTATAATTACGTTTTTTCACTGCAAATGCAAGATCTTCTTCGGCGATCAAGCTAAAATCTGTTCATTTTGGAAAGTACTGACGGAGAAGACCATTGACAAATCAGGTGCTTTATGGTTTTTTAAGTCCGCATTTCGACAATCCAACCTTAATTCTCATGCGTCATGGATGACGCTTTATATAAAAAAGAATATTTCGTTTTACAGTTTTCAGGGGGAAACTTGAGTTCGTACTGAGCTTTCACAAAAGCATGCGCAGGCCATCCTTCGAGCTATAGCATAACAAACTTGCGCGGCGGATGGTTACAGACAAGAGCTTAAATTTATTCCTAAAATATTGTTGCATTCTATTCCGATGTTCAATACCAATTTGCACACGACCAAACTGCCCTCTTGACAAAATCACTCGTTCATATTATACATGTCATACAGAAGTATACATATCAGTATACTTATAAAAGACATGAATAGTTCAAATAGACTTAAAATATTGATGGATTCCGGCAAAACAGTCTTCACTCCCCAGGATTTACGTACATTGTGGGGGGAGGGGGAACTTAATGCCAAAACAAATGCGGTTCGCATGGTCGAAAAAGGGCTTATTTTGCGCATTGCAAAAGGCTACTATGCCCTCAGCCGGCAATACAATATTTACGAACTGGCGAATCGTATGGTTACACCTTCCTATGTTAGTTTCCAATCTGCGCTCGCGTATGCCGGAATCAGTTTTCAGGTACGAAATCAAATTGAATGCGCTGCCAGGGTCAATGCCCGGAAAAAGAGAGGGGCGATTTTATACGTATATTATGTGCTGAAGGATGATTTATTTTTCAATCTTGACGGCATCCGCATCAAAGAAGGGATTGCTATTGCGTCTCCTGAGCGCGCGATTCTGGATAGTTTGTATTTGGGTTTTTTACCTGATATTGATGATTCGTCGAAGATCAACGCTTCAGCGCTTGAACGATTGTGTGCACTCTATCCGAAAACAGTTCGGGAAAAGACTGAGAAATTCATATGAGCACCGGTTTTGACAGAAACACACACGGGCGTTATTTGACTGCTCTGTTAACGGGTATTATTAAAGCGGTGCCTGAAAAGACAGCTTTTAAAGGAGGAACATGCGCAGCGCTGTTTTATGATTTGCCGCGTTTTTCCTTTGACCTCGATTTTGATATTATCAGGCCGTTTGAAACACGCGACACCGATGCCATCAAAGAAGTCCTATCCGCGAACGGCCGCATTGTGGACGAGGCTGATAAAGAGTACACACTTCTTTATGAATTCGATTATGGGAAAGGCACAACAAAAATAAAAATCGAATTTAACAAACGAGTGTGGAAGAACAACCGCTACAAAAACGATTGGTTTATGGGAGTGCCGATACTTCTTGCGGATGAGATGACAGTGGCTACCAACAAGTTGGTTGCATTATCAGACCGCAAAAGCGCGGTTGTCCGGGATTTATTCGATTCATGGTACTTTCTTAGTCATGGATTTATGCTGAATGAAGAATTGCTGATAGAACGGACAGGAAAAGGGACGAGCGAATACTGCGCATTTCTGGCAGGATTCATTAAGAAAACATTTTCCCGGCGGAATGTATTGCAAGGTCTTGGCGATGCGCTTGATGATAAACAAAAAGCATGGGCTCGCGAACACTTAATAGAAGAAAGCATTTTATTGTTGAGGAAGATATCCGGGGCGAATTCTCAACCATCTAAAACTCATTGACAAATCAGGCGCCATATGGTTTTTTAAGTCCGCATTTCGACAGTCCCTTCAGAATCCCTATGCGTCCTGCCGGGGCGCATTACATATATGCAAATGCAAAATCATCATTGACACCTGTTACGCTATAGGTTACACTATTTTCAATGATAAAATCATTCAAACATAAAGGGCTAAAAAAGCTGTTTGAAACAGGAAATGCCTCTGGAGTGAATCCGCAACATGCTGAACGCCTTCGAAAAATTCTTGCGCTTTTAGAGACATCCGAAACTATTGACGATATGGACCTGCCTGGTTTGAATTTGCACAATTTAAAGGGGAAAAGAAAAAATACATTAGCTGTAAAAATTAGTGGAAATCGGCGGGTGACCTTTAAATTGAAAAATGGAAACATTTTAGAAGTAAATTATGAAAATTATCATTAAAGGAGTTTATTATGGGTATGCATAATCCACCACATCCCGGAGAAATAATTAAAGAGATTTGTATTGAGCCTCTTGGTTTGACTGTTACCAGGGCAGCGGAGACATTAGGTGTTACCAGGAAAACACTTTCAATGCTTTTGAATGGCAAGTCGGGAATCAGCCCTGAAATGGCATTAAGGCTCTCGAAAGTTTTCGGTCGCACGCCGGAAGGATGGCTGCGACTTCAACTTCAATATGATTTATGGAAAGCAAAACAAAATATTAATTTTGACCACCTTGAGCGGATTGCCGCCTGAATATAAAATATCGGGTAACATCAACCGGATCGTGACAGACTCCGGGAGAAATGCTGTCTTTAAAGAACAACTATACGCGGGCGCCGCACGGCCGGATCGATCAAATAGCTGATAGGAATGAGGAGCAGATATCGCCAGACATCAATCAAGTTTAAAAGTTTAATACGTCACCTATACGATTAAGAGAGCAGGTAAAAAGAAACATAAAACGTTTTCCTGCTGATTTTATGTTTCAACTTACGAAAGAAGAAGCTGAGCTTATGGTATCGCAAAATGCGATACCTTCAAAACAGTCTTTAGGCGGGTCTATGCCTTATGTCTTTGCGGAACAAGGAGTGGTCGGCTATTTCTTTAAAAGATCTGGGTAAAAAATGGTTTGCCTTTTCCAGGTTTGATAAAGACGTATTTATGCTTCTGGAGAGGCTGACAGAGGTTATCGATGAATAAGCAGATCCAGGACAGCCCGTGTTTTCAATTACCCCAAAAACCACTCCAGCAGGTTCCATGCCGGACTGATTTGCAAACATCTAAAACTCATTGACAAATCAGGTGCCATATGGTTCTTTAAGTTTGCCTTTCGACAATCCAGCCTTAATTCTCATGCGTCATTGATGACGCTTTATATAAAAAAGAGTATTTCGTTTTACAGTTTTCAAGGGAATAATTGGGTACGTACCGAGCTTTCACCGAAACATGCGCAGGCCATCTCTCGATCTATATCATGACAAACTTGCGTGGATGGTTACAGACAAGAGCTTAAATTTATTTTAAAATATTGTTGACTTATATTTTGATGAACGTCCCCAAGTCGCCCCCATTGAAGCCTTCGACTCTGCAAAAAGAATATCTCCAGCAGATATGAGAAAGGGACGAAGGATAGACAATAAAGACAACGACAATTAAAGGACACTACAAAGAGAAGCATAACGAATAACTCCAGCGGATGCGCAAAAAGCCGCGCACCGCTGACCTTACCGTTATGTCAGAAATAATATTGGCAGAATGCGCAGGCGGCTTCTCAGGATAAATGACTAAAATTTTTATCATTCTATAGGAGCGATTGTATGAAAATTGGCGATATCGAGCTGCTGCCCGTTACAGATGGGACGACATGGGGCGACGGCGGTGGTGCATTCGGTCTGGTTCCAAAAACGATCTGGGAAAAACTTCTTCCATGCGATATTCATAATCGAGTTCCAATGGTGTTACGTTGTCTACTCATCCGAACGCCGCAAACGACGATCTTAGTGGATACAGGAATGGGAGATAAGGTGACGCCTGAGATAGCGGAACAAAACAACTTTCGATTGGAACGGCCTGACGGATGGTTGCTGGATAGTTTGGCGTCCTGCGGTGTCTCGCCCGATGACGTGGATATAGTCTTGCTTACTCATCTTCACGGTGATCACAGCGGCGGAAGCACACGCATTATCGACGGTCAATTTGTTCCCACTTTTCCGCGCGCTCAATATTGGGTGCAGGAGCGTGAATGGGCGGATGCGCACAATCTTAACGAACGAACGCGCGGCACCTATTTCGGTTTCAACTACGACCCGCTTGAGCAGGCCAAACAATTGCACCTGCTCAACGGGGATGCATCGGTAACCCAAGGGGTCAGACTAGTGACCGCGCCCGGGCATACAAGGGGGCTGCAAATTGTGATTATAGAATCCGGGGGACAGACGGCTGTCTTCCTGGGAGATGTTGCGTTTTTACACTGGCAGATAGAAAAATTGGCATGGGTCAGCGCTTACGATATTGATCCTAATACGACTATCGAGACAAAGCGCATATGGCAAAAATGGTTGACAGAACGTCAAGCGCTCATCCTATTTCAGCATGATCCGCTTATAATCGCCGGAAAGCTGATCATGCAAAACAATCGTTACAAAGTTGAAGCCGTGTTGAAAGCCTGATGATTTATGGTTCTCAACGAGAAAAAAAAATAATTGTGCCGGATGATGAGTTTGAGGCATAACAATGCTAATTCAGTCGACATAAAAAGCCGCGCGGCTGATTGGCGGCGTTATGTGCTTTTTGAACTAGGCCCCGATCACTCCATCCCAGAGAACAGAAGTTTGAAAAATGTTAAATTATAGCCTAATATTCTGCAGGAGGAGATAACATTGGAAATTAAACAGGTAAAACTCATCTATTTTTCACCCACTGGAACCACACAAAAAGTATTGGAAAGTATTGCTAAAGGTATCACGGTTGAAGATGTCGAGCATATTAATCTGACACTTCCGGAAGGAGCTCAGCAAACAATTCCACCCTTTTCAGATGAACTCGTAATTATAGGTGCGCCTGTTTACGGTGGTCGTCTGCCAGTTGATGCAATCAATCGATTCAAACAGCTAAAAGCAAGCAAAACCTTAGCGGTTCTCATAGTTGTATATGGGAACCGGGAGTTTGAAGATGCATTGTTAGAATTAGAAAATCTTGCAATTGAGTTGGGCTTTAATCCGGTTGCCGGTGGTGCATTCATTGGGGAGCACTCTTTTGCAACAAAGGATGTCCCCATCGCAAATGGGCGTCCGGATAGCCTGGATGTTCAAAAGGCAATGGATTTTGGAACAAAAATTAAAGATAAAGTCACAGCGTTACAATCACCTGATGCCCGAGTGGATTTGGAAATTCCCGGCAGATTTCCATATGAAGGCGGAGCGCGATCTATGGCTGTCTCACCAGTGACCAAAGAAGACACATGCACAGTTTGTGGTACGTGTGCCAGTGTATGTCCAACTGCGGCCATTTCAATTAATGGGAGCGTGGCAACTAAAATCGAGCTATGCATTCGCTGTTGTGCTTGTATTAAAAACTGTCCCACAGGCGCAAGGATCATGGAAGACAGCATGTGGAAAAATATTGCCAACTGGTTAAATGAAAATTGCAGTGCTCGGAAAGAACCTCAAATTTTTGGGATAGATGTGTAGAGTCCAATTATGTCAAAGGGGGTATATAGGGGATGTATTAATCATTTAAACTTGTAAACCTGATTAAAATCTGTCGATCTACGCTTATGCGCTATTTGATAAATAAGCTTATAAGATTAATATGTTGCATATTAAAAGAATAGAAGTAAATACTTACCCAAAAGCTACAAACAGAACAATATTGTCACCTATTTATACCCCGCGGCTGATAAGGTAATGAGATCTTTCTTAAAGCGGCTTTCCCCGGTCGGAAATATTCAGAGCGCTACGGCCTGAAGGGAAAATTATGAAAACGGAATCATTTGATCCGATTGATAAAGAAGAAAAAGAGTTGATGGAATCAATCGCAAAAAACGAGTGGAAGCCTGTTAAAAATATCAAACAGGAAAAAGAGAAGGCAATAGTCGCGGCTCGAAATACTCTTAAAAAAGATAAACGAATCAATCTCCGTCTAAGCCAAAAGGACTATTATCAAATCCAGATAAAAGCTATTGAAGAGGGTATTCCTTATCAAACCTTTGTCTCAAGTATTATTCATAAATATTTGAACGGTTCCCTGAGTCCGAAAGCATAATTGGAACAGGCATGAAATTATGCGTTTCTATCTTTTTTGAACTTGCTTGTACCGACCATGATAAAGAAAACTATGGATTTTAACCTTCATTATATAGCCCTTCAAAATCCAGTAATTTTGCCCTGCCTTCATTAACTGCTATCATGCGGTTTTTTACTTCTGTAATCCATGACTGGAGAATCTCATCTTTTTCACAATCAATGCTGGCTAGAATTAACTCGGCAAATACCACTCTTTCATTAGGCGGCATCTCTAATGCTTTTTCTAAAAGAGTCTTATCCATAAGATACTCCTTTCAACATACTCTGTTTTCAAATCTTTTCTTTCTCTCCGAATTTCACACTCTTTGTTTAGAAACATGACAAAATGCACTTAATAATTATCATCACCATATCAACAAATCAAGAGAGGAACTCGGACAATAAAATCCTATTTCTTATCCATTCCACCCAGGATCTCCTTTACAATATTCCCATCGGCCAGTTTACCGAAATGTTTCATCACGGTTCCCATCGCCTGCATCGGGCTCTTAAACTGCGAAAAGTCCACGTTAGCCTTTATCCATGCCTCAATCTCTTCTCTGCCCGTCATTTGAGGAAGATATGCCGACAGTATTTCAAGATATCCGGAAGTCTCTTTTTTTGTAAGCTCAAGAACGGTTTTTTCGGATTTTACGAGCCCTCTTATAATGCCGAGGATATCATCATCCGTAATCTCTTCACCCTTTTTCAGCCTGAACGATTTCTTTCCGCTCTCAAGCTTGTCCGGCAAAGAAATGCCGGGTTGCGTGTATTTTAACCAAACAGATTCCGGTTTGACAATTGCTGCCACCCCATAACTCTTATTCCTTTATGGCTGAAATTATCTTTCCCGCCATAGATAATTACCGGATCATTACTTATATTCCCTGCCAGGGCAGTCCATTTTTCAATCCCGGAGAGAAACTCCTGCACAAAGGTTTTACCGCTTTTGATCTCAATCGGTATAATTCTTTCGCCCTGCTCTATGAG
>CAZOEH010000049.1:0-12547 GCA_964578785.1 uncultured Desulfonema sp.
CTCGGAGAAAAGAATGAAAAGATTGTCGGGCTTTCAGCTGATCTTGCCAAATCGACAAAAATCGGAAAATTCGGCGATAAGTTTCCGGATAGATTTTTCAACGTGGGTATTGCAGAGCAGAACCTGTTTGGCATAGCCGCCGGGCTTGCGAAGTCGGGACTTATTCCTTTTGTCTCCACAATGGCCGCCTTTTCAGCCATGAGAGCTGCTGAACAGGTGCGGACCGATATCTGCTACCAGAACTTAAACTGCAAGATTATTGCGACTCATGCCGGAACTTCGTTCGGAGCTGCGGGTACCACGCACCATTGTACCGAAGATATAGCTATAATGAGATCTTTTGCCAACATGACGGTTATTGTCCCCGCGGACGGGATTGAAACGGCGAATGCCGTCAAAGCGTGTTTAGAATATCCGGGGCCGGTATATATAAGAATCGGAAGAGGTTTCGAACCCAGATTTTATGAAAAAGAGGATTATGGATTTGAAATAGGAAAAGCGATTGAAGTTGCCGAAGGTACCGACATAACCCTTATCTGCTGCGGGATAACCGTTCTTCAGGCTTTTGAGGCTGCAAAGTTCCTGAAAGAGAGAGACGGACTGAGCGTGAGAGTTCTTAACATGCATACCATAAAGCCGCTTGATGAGGAGGCGGTGCGAAGAGCTGTTGAAGAGACCCGGAGAATTATAACCTTTGAGGATCATAATGTTCACGGGGGCCTGGGAAGCGCTGTTGCTGATGTTATAGCCTCGTGCGGAAAAGGATGCGCCTTCACGAAAGTCGGTATCCCCGATTGTTACTGCGAAGTAGGCTACCCGGAAGATCTCTATTCGCATTATAAGCTCGATACGGACGGTATAATAGAAAAAGTCAGAGAAACCATGGGCAAAGACTTCGAAGAAGACGAAGACTGGGAGGATGAGGTTTAATGATGGCAACTGAAAAAGAACTGCTTGCCGCAAGGATTTTTCTAAGAGCCGTGTTGCCGGTTATAAAGGTTCTTCTTGAAGATGATCCTGTTGTGAAAAAGAAGTTTGAAAATGTCCGGGCGAAAGTACAGTTTGCCGCGGGCCCGGCACAAAATCAAACAGGGGCTTTTCTTGTTTTTGACAAAGGCGCTTTCAGGGTGGAGCAGGGTCTCTGTTCCGGCCCCGATATAACATTCTCTTTCAAAACTATTGCCAAGATGAACGGTTTTTTTGCCGGTAAACCGGTAATTCCGAAAATAAAAGGAATTACAAAAGCCGGTCTCCTGATAAAAGTTTTCAGTCTTCTTCTGGGGCTCAAGATTTTAATGCCTAATTCAAGTCCGAAAGACCCTGGGAAAAGAAGGCTTAAAGTCAAGATGACTTTTTACATGATAACGACCGCTCTAAGCCAGTACAACAAGGGCGGAGATCCTGAAATGACCGGATGGACCGGCAAACAACCCGAAAGAATTTACCAGATAACTGTTGACAGGGATATAGCGGCTTACCTCAGGGTGAAAGCCGGGAAGACAAAAGCCGGAAGGGGCGTTTATACCAAAAGACGGCCGTTTGTTCATATGAAATTCAACGGGGTCGAAGGCGCATTTCCCATCGTTATGAATCAGGTCGATATGGTGTCAGCTGTGAAAAAAGGATACCTGTCGATAGAAGGCTCCCCCGAATACGGCGGGAATATCGGCGATTTTATGGTACGGATACAAAACCTGATAACCTGATATTGATTCACTTAAGTTTCAGACAGGATTAACATGATGCTGCCTGCCCGCCTGATGCGGGACAGGCAATAAGCCATCGCTTGCGGCGGTGGGCTTCTGGTTCGACCTCAGAGTACTCTCCCGTTGATCCGGTGAATCATCCCGTTGGTTTATAGCCGAATCAATTACCGTAATCATTAAACAGACAGACTAATCATTTCTTCATGCCGGCACCAACCCTGTTTTCCTTTGCCGTATGTATATCTTAATCAGTTCCATTGCTATCGGTGAAGCGAAGAAAAACGGAGTCATTAAAAGCCAGTCGCTAGGTGTCAACGGCACTGTGTCAAAGAAAGGTCTCAAAAACGGCACATAAACTACAAGCAGAACCAGAATAAAGGAAATTCCCGTTGCCCATACCATCCATGGATTGGAGAAAACTCCGAGAGAGAAAACGCTGTGGTGCTCGGAGCGGGCTGTAAAAGCCCTCAGCAATTCAGAAGTACACAGGGTCACAAAAGCTATGGTCTGGGCAGCCTCGGGATAGAAGACATCCTTCGGAATTTGACGTGCACTACCCATGAATTCTTGAGGCGCAACATGCCTTCAACAGCAGGCATCGAAGGGCATTATCAAACTGTAGACACGGGTAATCTCAAACTATTCAATCGATCAAATTATAAAAGGCTCTCGATAGCAGTATAATCGAGGCCAAAGGCTCCCGCAACTGCTTTATAGGTGACTTGCCCTTTGACGATGTTGGCACCCCTCTTGATCTCATCATTTTCCCGCATTGCCCGCATCCAACCCTTTCTGGCGATCTCGATGGCATAAGGCAAGGTAGCATTGGTCAGCGCCAGAGTGGAGGTTTTCGGCACTGCACCCGGCATGTTGGCCACGCAGTAATGAACCACCCCATCAACGGTATAAATCGGATTCGAATGAGTGGTCGGCTTGGAAGTTTCGAAACAGCCACCCTGGTCAATAGCAACATCTACAAGGACCGCACCTTTTTTCATCGTTTTAAGCACCGCACGCGATATCAGCTTAGGCGCCTTGTCCCCTGGAATCAGTACCGCACCGACAACAACATCCGCTTGAGTCACAAGATCGCGGATAGCCGCCGGGCTTGAAAACAAGGGAAAACAGTTGGCAGGCATCACATCGCTTAAGTATCGAAGGCGATTTAGATTCATATCGAGAATATATACTTTGGCCCCAAGACCGCAAGCCATCTTAGCGGCGTTGACTCCGACCACGCCACCGCCAATGACTACTACATTTCCTGGATCTACACCGGGAACACCCCCGAGCAATACACCGTGGCCGCCCTGGGCCATTTCCAAATATTTAGCTCCCTGTTGAATGGCCATCCGACCTGCGACTTCGCTCATGGGCGTTAGCAACGGCAGAGAACCATCCGACTTCTGAATGGTTTCGTAGGCTATATTGATTGCCTTGCTCTTGACCAAGGCATGGGTCAGCTCTTCGTTGGCCGCCAAGTGCAAATAGGTAAAAACAATCTGGTCTTCCCGAATCAGGTCGTATTCAGACGGCAGGGGCTCTTTCACATGCATGACCATATCGGCACGCTGGAATATCTCCGCCGGAGTATCCAAGATTTTGGCTCCCGCTGCTGCGTATGCTGCATCCTCAAACCCGCTCCCGAGCCCCGCCGCTTTTTCCACCCAAACTGTCTGGCCGTTTTGCTTCATGACCTCCACTCCTGCAGGGGTCATCGATACTCGATTTTCCTCAGTCTTAATTTCCTTCAGAATACCTACGATCATGGTTTTATCTCCTTCGATCCGAATGCGAAAGGTCTATCGTTAATGCATATCATTTTGGAGCTCATGTTGACCTTGCAACATCTCTTCAATGTGTTTGCACAGCAGTCCGTATAAAACCTTGCAACGACATTTGGGAATCCATATAATAATGATACTTGCGTTCCCATAACATGGGTCTTGAAATTTCTCCATTTGCAATGAAGCCTCCTTTGGATGCATTTTATCGATACACGCATGTAGAGGCTTCATTGCTTTTCCGGGACTTTCAATTTTTAGGAGTTCTCCTGCAGACCAAGGAATTTACCTAAATGACATTATATGCCAACACTTCCTTGGGTAAAGAAGCGGACACCCCCTTGCTGCAGGATCACTCCATCGCCGCAATAATTGGTGTATTTATGTGGAGAATAACAATATTCCAATAATAGTTTATTCTCTTTTGTTTAAAAAAATTCTCACTGGACCTTTTTGTTATATTCAATTATGCTTGAAACAGAGTTTATTGCATCGATGCAGATCTTCTCGTATGTCTTTCCATCCGTGAACTGAGGGGTTAACCCCATGCCTGTAATCTTCTCCCTTGTTTCCGGATCATCGATAATTTTCTTCAGGGTCTGCTCAAGCTTTTTACGAATTGGTTCTGGTGTGCCAGCCCTCATAAGAAGACCGTATGTAATTGGGACGTTGTAAGGATAACCCATTTCTTTTAGGTTCTTTGTATCCGGGAAAAAAGGAACTTTGCCAGCGCTGAGGCTAACAAGCAATGTTAACTTGCCGTCACGGGCCGCCTGATATGCTGGGGTGCCCGTTCCGGTTTCGCAGACATCAACATGCTTGCCGAGAATCGCCGTAGACGCCTCTCCTCCGCTTTTGAACATTACATATTTCATTTTCAGACCTTCCTTGACCGCGACCGATTTCATCACTTCGAGCGCCCATTGCAGCCCGCCACTTCCAACGGAAACTTCTCCCGGGTGTTTCCTGGCATATTCGATAAATTCCTGGAAAGTCTTATACGGCTTGTCAGGAGTGGTGAAAAGCACTCGCTCCTGGGGCATATAACTGCCGACAAAAGAAAGCTCCTTCGGATCGAAGGGTTCCGTTCCAAGAAAATAAGGTCCAACCAGGAGATCAGTAGCGGGGCCTACAACAAGCGTATATCCGTTGGCATCCTGGCCGAGTGCGTATTTCAAGCCGATGGCTCCGTTTGCACCTGGTTTGTTCAACACCATAACCTGTTGGCCAAATTCTGCTTTAAATTTTTCGGCTAAAAGCCTTGCAGTCACATCTGTCATGCCGCCCACACCCCAGGGGACCACTATCGTAATCGGCTTGTTCGGATAATTTTCAGAAGCCAATGAGCTACCACAAAAAGACAAGATGCAAACAACAGCCAGTAATAGAACCAGTCCTCTCTTCATTTTGAACCTCCTTTATCATTTGGTTTTAAAATAACGACGTGCAATAGTCCTTTCTACACATTCTATCCATCCATTTCCCCACACCCCTTCACAGTCACATTATTTGATAACGCAACCCGAACCATGAAATTTTCGAATCAATTTAAATATTATAGGAATGATATAGATAAGAGAAATAAAAATGTACAAAGTCAAACAAATCGGCTTGAAAATAAGACCGGAGATGTTCCCTCCTGAGATGGCGAGGGCCTGCCGAAATGAGGTTTCTATCATCGGACCAATCACAATTGCGAGGACCAATGGTGCTGGATGAAATCCAATTTCGCGAAGTGCATACCCAACAAAACCGAAAGCCGAAAGCATTATAAGATCGAGCGGACTCGAGTTGACGCTATAGATGCCGATCATGCTGATCAGGATGATGGCCGGTAAGAGGATATGCTTCGGTATCCTCAAAATGCTTACAAAGAGGTTTACCAAGGGGAGGTTCAGGATCAAAAGCATGAAATTTCCAATATACATACTTGCGATAACTGCCCAGAACAGATCAGGCTTTTCTATGATCAGATTTGGGCCGGGGGTGAGGCCATGGAGCATCAGCGCCCCCAGCACAACCGCCATAGCCGGTGTGAAAGGAATCCCTAAAGCGAAAAGAGGTACATATGCCCCTCCCACCGCAGCGTTGTTTGCCGCTTCAGGACCTGCTAAACCTTCGACAGCGCCTTCGCCGAATTCTTCAGGGTGCTTTGAAAGTTTTTTTTCCAAACTGTAAGATGCAAATGTTGCAATGACCGGAGATGGGCCGGGGACCAATCCGATGCCGAAACCTAAAAAGGAACCACGAAAAATTGCAGGAATTGCCCGCCGCCATTCGGTTCTATTCGGCAGGAGCTCCCTCATACTGACTCTTTTGGCACATTGTGTGAACTCCTTTTGTTCAGCCGTAGAAAGAACTTCCGCTATCCCGAAAAAGCCCATGGCTACCGGTATGAAATCGATACCCTGCCCCAGTTCCCTAACGCCGAAAGTGAAGCGTTCGAACCCACTGAGGAAATCAACCCCAACCGTTGAAATCGCCATTCCAAGAAGGATCATGATGAATGATTGCAGCGGAGCTCCTCCGAACAGTCGGACCAGCAAAATGAGTCCCGAAATTCCGATAGCTAAAAATTCTGAGGGACCAAACTTGAGAGCTACATCCGAAAGAAAAAGTGTGGCGATCGTTAAGCCAAGAATGCTAATGGTCCCTGCTACGAAAGATCCCACTGCGCACAGCGTCAGGGCGGCTCCGGCTCTTCCTTTTAGGGTCATCTTATATCCGTCGATACAGGTGACTACCGAAGCTGCCTCTCCCGGCATGTTAAGGAGGATGGAGGTTGTTGAACCGCCGTACATCGCACCGTAGTATACGCCGGCAAAAAGAATCATTGCACCAGTCGCATCCATTGAAAAAGTAAATGAGAGAAGGATCGCCATTGCACCCAGCGGCCCGAGCCCGGGAAGAATCCCTGTAATAGTCCCAAGAATCGTCCCAACCAGAGCATAATAAAGATAAGTTGGTGATAAAGCAGCTGCCAGACCACCTAAAAGACCTTGGAAAATATCAAACATTTCAATATTACCCTCCGATCCGGTAAAAAATTTCCTCGATGTATCCTGCAGGCAGGGCAATCTCTAAAATCTGGCCGAAGACTATAAATGTGGAAATGCTAGCTCCAACAGCAATAGCGAAATTATAAACAGGCCGGTGAGGCTTCAGGACGATAAGCATGACAAAAGTTACCATCAGCGTTGACAGGATGAATTTTAACATCGGAAGCAGAAAAGGGTAGGCGATTGTGCAAACCAATATACCGTAAACAGCCAGGTAGTTTTTTTGACTATCTGGTGCATCTTTTACCCTTGATTTGATGCTGAAGACATGGAGCAGATAAAGAACCGTGCAGATGAGTAAAAGAATGCCAATTAAAATCGGCATGAACCCGGGACCAGGGTTTTTAATGGTTCCTGTTTTGAGGCGTAAAGCGTATAATGTATAGAAAATCGAAAACCCTAAAAGAATTAAGGCGGTGAGCCTTTCTTTTGTCAAGCCTTTCTTTTTCATGTTCAAGTTAGCCTCTGCTGCGAATTACTACATTTGCACCATTATGCGAAAAGGACCTCAACCTAACTTCACACCGACTCCGGTTCTTAGAGTTTCGAGTTCAAGGATCTCATCTGGCAGAACATTTGCAATGTTTGTTTCAGGGCCGAAGTGTTCGATTAGGAATACCTCCATGTCGTGTATCCCGCACCCATGCACATTGCTTATCCACCTGCCCGGCAGTTCGAACATAATATCCTTGAGATCAACGCCTCGGGTGACTCCTTCGATTACATCCTCAAGAAGTGTTCCGTTTCTTTTGTCGGTGAATTCGGCTCCCTCAACAAACACCTTCCATGCGCCGGAAGCGAGGCATCCCTTGATGCCGGCCACCATGGCCTCGGGAGAGCTCGATTCCGATTTCGATCCAACTTCACCTAAAATCTTCAGCCCAAAATCTTCCCTGCCCATCCTGATGAGTTCGAATTTATCTTCAGGCCTGATCTGAAGATGGTTATCTGAAACCTCAACAATTTTATACCCAAGTCGACACGCCTCTTCGAAATACCGATTCGCGATTTCAAGTCCGTGATGATAAACACCGTATTCGAGAAACTGGCCTCCGATAAAAGCATCGACCAGATAGTCTTTGTAGATACGAATTTTTTCCCGAAGGACACGCTCTGAAATTGTGCCGGAAAGCCCAACGGCAATTTTAGCGACATCTATGCAATTCCCTGCAATGTCGAGGATGTCCCGTTGTCGTTCAAGTCCTATTCCCCAATCGATCATCATCGTCATTCCACACTCCCGAGGTTTTTCCGGTCGGGATGGAATATCCATAAACGTAAAGGCTCTCAGTTCCATCTATTTTACCCCTTTCGGTTTTTAAGAGTTGATATTCAGTATGTTTACCAAATTTCCATCACGCATGACCGCGAATCATCTCAATAGGTAAGGTATCTCTACCCAAATGGCCTTTTCCGGGCAGACTACTTCGCAGGGAAGGCAAAACCAGCAATTTCGGTAATGTCCTTCAGGCCGACCGCAGGAATAACAGCGCTCGGCCTCCTGACGAGCTTCCTCCTCACTGAACACACCTTCCACCTCGTCAAAGTCGTTCTTACCTTTGAGGCAGCGGACTTGTGGTTTGATTTGTTCGCGATCCACTGCCCCATCCAAATCAATAGCAAATTCCTTTATAATCGGGCCTGCATAGCTCCGATTATAAAGTATATCCTCTCCCTTAAGAAGTCGGTCGACAGAAATAGCCGTTTCTCGACCCGCCGCCAATGCGCGGATAACCGATGATGGTCCACTCTGGCAATCACCAGCTAAAAATATTTTGGTCCGAGAGGCCTGGTGGGTAACCGAATTGACCCTCAGTTGGTCTTTCCCGGCAAAGGTCAATGTATTGCCAGCTTGACCGATGGCAACTATCACCGCATCAGCTTCTATACTTGTAATGCTACAAGCATCGAAATGTGGATCAAACTTGTTATTAGAATCAAAAACACCAACACATCGCTGAAGCTCCACCTTTCGTATAAGGCCACCTTCCCCGACCAGCCGAGTCGGACCCCAGGAGCATTCAAAAACAACTTCTTCTTTCTCTGCCTCAAGAATCTCATGTGGGAATGCTGGCATTTGCTGTCGGGATTCCAGAGAAATAACGGTTACCTTCTTTGCTCCGAGTCGGAGGGCGGTCTGTGCACTGTCAATCGCAGAGTTGCCGCCGCCAATGACCACTACCTGACCTGTGAGGCTTGGAGTTTTGCCCTGTTTGACTGCTTTAAGCAAGCTCATAGCGTGGTATACACCTCTCAAATCCTCGCCTTCAATGCCAAGTCTCCGATCAGTTCCCAAGCCGGTAGCCAAAATAACCGCATCGAATTCTTCCTCAAGTTTTATCAGATCCTTGTCAGTAGAAACCTCTGCCTTGAAACGGAAATTGACACCCAGTTTTTCCAGAATGCTAATTTCTCGATCAACAACGTCAGAGGGGAGGCGAAATGACGGAATGGCCCACCTCATCAATCCACCGGCCTTGTCATCGGCCTCCAGAACGGTAACCTGGTGACCTTTAACGGCGAGATCAAAAGACGCCATGAGTCCCGCCGGACCACTCCCCACTACCGCAACTCGATATCCTGATGGAGCGTCTGAAACAGGGAGCCTGGCTGGTTTGTTATCAAAAAGGTAGCGCTTGAGAGCTCTAATCGAAACGGTTTGACCTGTAACTTTAAACCGGTGACAGTTCGTTTCACACGGAGCATCACAGATACGGCAGATTATTTCGGGAAAAGGTAAATCTTTAGAAACGATTTCCCGGGCCTTTTCATCCTGACCGCGCGCTATTAGCTGAACGTATGCTTGGGCGTTAACTCCTAAGGGACAGGCCTGACGACATGGGGCTAGCCGCATCCTCAAGTTGTCAAGGATGCACCGCTCTACGCATTCTCCGCAGAATATGCACTTGCTTTTATCAATTATAATATTGTCAGATAAGGCTGTAAGTAAATTTGCTCTACTCATGCTCGGCCCTCCATTTTATCGATACCACGATAGGAAAGCTGAGGGTTCCAAGAATCCTCCCCTGGCTTTATGATAATATGCTTTAGCCAATTGGCATCGTCGCGCTTTGGAAAATCGGAACGCATATGCCAGAGACCCCAACGGCTTTCGGTGCGTTCAAGAGAGGCCAATGCGCTCAGTTTGGCACATTGGAGGATGTTTTCAATCTCGAACAACTTGAAAAGGTCATGAATGTCAGATACTCGGACTATGGTCTTAGTTTCCTCTCTAAAGCGTTCAATCCACCATAGTGCCCTCTCAAGTTTATATGCGTTCTTGGGTGGCTTTATATAATCGTTAATAACTCTGCGGACTTTGTACTCGAATTCTTCCACTGCTATAGGATTTTTGTCTCGGGAGAGTTTGGCCTTCTGATCAGCTTGGATTGCCATCATCTGGTCAATGTCGATAACTGGCTGTGGAGCCTTTCGTGCGTATTCGCACGCTTGTTCGGCACTAATCATTCCAAAGACTAAGGCGCCAGACAAATGACCCCGGGCAACAAGCGAAGTATCGCCTGCTGCGTAGAGACCAGGAACGCTGCACTCCGCCCGATCGTTGACCACCAAACCGGTTAATCCATGACCACCGCAAAGATAGCAATCTGTTGGCCAGAGTTCTATTTCTCCAGTTCTAAAATCAATGTCTCGTCCCTTAAAAAAACGTTCCATGGCAGGCCTCTCAGTGCTGAAAAGGAGAGATTCCACCTCTTTGATCTTCTCTTCCGACATATGACTCATCTTGATACGCATAGGCCCGCGATGGGCCATGTGCTCTTCGTGCATAATCATTATACCAGGATGGTTCTCGTGAAAGGTTTCGTCGAAGGCATTGAAGAGGTGAGCTCCTCGGGTTAAGGTGATGTAAAGCAACGGAGCATTGATATCCTTTATAATGTAATAAACTAAAGTGTACTCGAAACCGCTGACTTCGGCACCGGCTCGATACCCCAGCATGTATCCGTCACCTGTATTTCCGGGATAATCATAACCTCCATAGAGATATCCGTTTTCGGGCAATCCAAACCGCGCCGTCCCCCCGGAAGATAAAATCACCGCCTTGGCAAGACAGACAACCAATTCACCAGAGCGAACATTCATACCAACAGCCCCAGCTACCCGACCGTCGTTCTTGATCAATTGAATGCCCATAGTTCGGTTGACTACACTGACTCCTAAATCTAAGGCTCGCTTGGCCAGAATGGATTTAAGTTCGGGCTCCTTCATTGTTACGCAGAAACGCCCTTTGGGATGCACTTGAAGTCGCTCGTATTCTCCATGTTCATCTTGAGGGAAGTAAACACCTAATGATATCAATTTCTGCATTGCCTCCCAACTGCGTTTGGCCATAATGTAGGAGGGCGGTTCGTCCATAATCCCTTGGCATGCGATGGAGTTGGACTCGACATATAATTCGGGACTTTCGTGTCCTGGGATGGCCACGATGTTCATTGCGTCCATACCCCTTGCTATGCAACCTGAATACAGCATGTCTCCCTTTTCAAAAACCACCACATTCTGATCCGGAGCGACCTCCTTGGCTCTGATTGCAGCCATAACACCCGCACTGCCTCCGCCGACAATCAAAACATCAGCGGACATAATCGAATAATCATTTCTCATACCAAATCCTTTCGCAAATATAACTTTATCATGAGATATATGTTTTATGTAACCGCTTAAAAAGCATCTATAGGTTCCGCATAATCTTACCACGAGAAGTCAAACAATAACTTTTCCGGTATTCGTAAGGTTTTTCTTTGTATGTGAGAGCAAGCATTTCAATCAATAGAACGGGAAATGCAATTTGTACTTGCAATGCAGCAGCAATTATCTTATCTGCCAACACGGCACTATGCAGTTCCTTGTTTGAAATTGTTGGAATGCCGTAAATTTGCTCAATTGTGGAGTAGAGTGCAATTTTCTCAAAGCGGCTGGAAGGAATCGTACCCAAATCCTCGAACATCTGATATGGAAGATAGGAAATTGAGTAAGCGGTGGGCTGTTCGTCTACAAGTACCAAACGCCTTATTTCAAAAAGAGCTTGCTTAGCTTCGATCTCCAGGAAGGCATTGATGTCCGTAAATCCCGTCACCTTTGTAATTTTTTGGAATTTAATTTTTATTACCAACTCGGAAGCGGAAAAATCTCGCACAAACCGGTAGTATCGAACTGTATCCGGATTAATATTCGTGCCAGCCACAAAGGTTCCTGTACCTTGCTTGCGAATGAGAAATCCATCGTTGACCAGCGTTGCAATTGCTTTACTCACGGTACCCACGCTAACAGCGAACTGCTCGGCCATTTTTCTCTCCGGTAATATTGCATTGCCCGGCTTTAAGCGGCCCTCTTCGATGTCTTTCTGTATGATGGATCGAAGCTGATAGTAGATCGGTGTGGGTGAGTCGGTTAACCATTTTGATTGCCCAATATTCAATTTAGCTATTCCTTTTATCTTTTAGATGTTATTGTTGTAGTACACTAATGCTATAGAGCACCATAGCTATAGAGCACTTTTATCTAAGCTGAAGTGACATGTCAATATATTTTTTAATCGGCGTTGAATAATTATTTATCTATTTGATGTTAAAGGTAATTACCTCTAAAATATTCTATACGTGTTTACAAGATGCATGATACACTGCCTGCCATGGCACACACTCTTGCCCTCTCCAGCTTTTTCCGCAAAAAGTAGACATAACCATAACTGTTGATCGAAGCTCCATCGCAGCAAGTAACAGGAAATCATTGACCGTAGGGAATAGTGTCTGTTTGTAATTCGCTCGCATCCCCCGCCTCGATCAGCAGGAATGCGCTCGCTTTCGTTTCAAACACATGGAAAGAGATAGCAGCAAAGCCGTCAAGTTCGGCTGTGGCACTCGCAAAGGGCGATGTAAAAATATAGGGGGAAATATCGGCGATTTTATGGTGCGGATACAGAACCTGATAACCTGATATTGATTCACTTAAGTTTCAGACAGGATTAACATGATGC
>CAZOEH010000050.1:0-1204 GCA_964578785.1 uncultured Desulfonema sp.
ATTTAGACTTCCAACGAGTTCGTCGAATATAGATTGCCGCAAAGCGGCATAAAATTGCTTTTTACGGGACCGTCAATATTACATCACGGAGGTTTTAAAAGAATGAGTTTAATATCAGAAAGACTGGGAATATCAAAGACGCTTGATGGCGCCGGATCCGGACGTTTCATTAAATGCGCAGGGCCGGTCATCAAATCAATTTCTCCGGTAAACGGCGCAGTATTGGGGACGATCAGAAGCGCCGGGGAAAAAGATTATGAAAAGATAACCGAAAAGGCCTTAACGGCGTTTAAAGAATGGAGCCTTCTTCCTGCTCCCAAAAGAGGTGATATAGTCAGACAGATCGGGGATGCTTTCAGGACACACAAGAAAGATCTGGGTGAGCTTATAAGCATGGAAGTCGGCAAGATCCGGACCGAAGGCGAAGGCGAAGTTCAGGAGATGATCGATATGGCTGATTTTGCGACCGGTCAGTCCAGGATGCTTTATGGGTTGAGCATGCACAGTGAACGCCCGGACCACAGGATGTTTGAACAATGGCATCCCCTTGGGCCGGTCGGAGTAATTACCGCATTTAATTTTCCTATGGCTGTCTGGGCGTGGAACGCGATGCTTGCTTTAATAGCCGGCAATACCGTCATCTGGAAACCCTCTTCCAAGGCGCCTCTATCCGCTATAGCCGCAACAAAGATTGCCTGGGATGTTCTGAAGCGAAACGGTATTCCGGAAGGTGTTTTGAATCTCGTAATAGGGAACAGAAATGATATAGGTGAAAACCTCCTGAAAGACCCCAGGATTCCGCTTATCTCGGCGACGGGAAGCGTCGAAATGGGACGACATGTCTCGAAAACCGTCGCAGAACGCCTGGGACGGTCAATCCTCGAACTGGGGGGGAATAATGCCATAATCGTAACTCCTAAGGCTGATCTTGAAACAGCTCTCCGGGCGATTCTGTTCGGCGCAGTTGGAACCGCCGGTCAAAGATGCACCACAACAAGACGCCTGATAGTCCACAGGAATATTGCAAAGAAACTGACTGATGCTCTGGTAAAAGCTTACAGGAAGATCAGGATAGGAAATCCGCTTGACGAACGCGTCCTCATGGGGCCGCTTATTGACCGTGATGCGGTAAAAGCAATGCAGAATGCCATCAAAAAAATCAAGGAACAGAAAGGACTGATTCTTTACGGAGGCAAGATCCTCT
>CAZOEH010000050.1:1214-12412 GCA_964578785.1 uncultured Desulfonema sp.
ATCCTCTCCGGCGGGATATATAACAACGGAACCTATGTGACGCCATGCATCTGTGAAGTAAAACATGATGCTCCGGTAGTTATGGAAGAAACCTTTGCCCCTCTTTTATATATCATAAAGTACAATACCATAGAGGAGGCTGTTAAGTATCATAATGCGGTTCCGCAGGGTTTGTCGTCGGGTATATTTACAAATGATCTTAAAGAGGCTGAAATATTCTTAAGCAACAGGGGAAGCGACTGCGGAATAGCAAATGTGAATATCGGAACCTCCGGAGCCGAAATAGGTGGAGCGTTTGGCGGGGAAAAAGATACGGGCGGAGGCAGGGAATCCGGGTCAGATGCATGGAAAGCTTACATGCGCCGCCAGACATGCACTGTCAACTGGTCGGGGAAACTCCCGCTTTCCCAGGGAGTAACTTTCGAAATGGATTAACCTGTGACCGGTTATAAAGTGCCACATAACAGACTTGAGAATTTAATAAGCATCGCTGTTCTTCTGCTTCTTGCGATAACAGCGGTGCTGATATTCATGAAGCAGTTCCGGTATGATCCGTCCATTTTCCCTTCAGGCATGATTTCGTCCGATTCTTCAGGTAAGCCTTCATTAAATAATAACAGCAGAAGCCCCGTATCTGTTGTAACTGTCCCATCTGTTGCAACTGTTTTAACTGTTGCAAGCATGGTTCCAATGTCGCCTTCCGAAAGCTTTAACAAAGATAATCTGTCGGAAAAAATAAACGGGAAAGCCGAGTTGTACCTTTCTGCCGGGTTTCGGAACCTTGAATGTCAGAGATTTAAGAAACAGGATGATCAGGACTTATGGCTTGAAGTATTTATTTACGACATGGGAAATATCGAAAATGCCTTCGCCGTTTACAGCGTTCAGAAGAGGGATGGTTTAATTCCGCTTGAATTGTCCGAATATTCCTATAAAACCGAAAATGCCCTTTTTTTCGTATCCGGACGTCATTATGTTGAAATAACATCTTCAAAAGTTTCCGCCTTTCTCATGGATTCAATGTTCTCTTTTTCAAATGATTTCGTAAAAAAGACCGGGACCGGAAAAATAAGAATTCCGGATACGGAACTTTTTCCAAAAGAAAATCTTGATGAAAACAGCATCGTTCTTTTTCCTTCAAATGCATTCTCATTTGATCGTCTCAACATGGTTTTTGCCGCTGATTACAAAACTGAAAAAGGCAGAATCAAGGCATTCCTGTCGCGTCGGAACAACAAAGCGGAAGCAGATGAGATTGCAAAAAGTTATTCGGACTTTCTTTCTTTACTTGGAGGCAGGGAGATAAAATCAGATTCAGGCTTCGGCAATATAAGAATAATTGAAATCATGGATGCCTATGAACTGATTTTTACGAACGGTCCTTTTCTTGCCGGAATTCACTCGGCGGATGATTTGAAAAAGGCAAAAGAGCTTGCCATGGTTCTGAATATTAAACTCGGAGAAAATACCGGTGTCAAATAAAGAAAGCGGTGTAAAAAAAGAGAGAAGGGAATTTCTGATCAGGTCGGCAAAGGCGGGCCTTTTGATTCTCTCTTCATGTGCGGCCGGGTATCTCTTTTATGACCGGAATAATTTTCTGACGGCTCCGGATAAAAAAGAAGGGGTTGCCGGCCTCCCGGATTTCTCCATCAGGAATGGAGGCGGGAAAATGGCCGTCGTAAAGGGAGATGACAGGATAAAAACGGTTAATCTCGCTTTTAAGGCAATCGGCGGAATCGAATCATATATCAAAAAAGGGGACAGGGTGCTTTTAAAAGTAAATGCCGCTTTTGCTTCTCCTCCATCCCTTTCCGCAACCACAAATCCCCAGCTCCTTGGGGAGGTCGCAAGGCTTTGTTATGCCGCAGGAGCATTATCTGTCGTGGTGACGGACAACCCGATTAACGACCCTGTGTCATGCTTCGCATTGACAGGCATAGAAAAGGCCGCAAAGCTTGCCGGAGCGGAAGTAGTTTTCCCGGAAGAGAGCCTTTTTGCGCCGCTGACAATCGAAGGAGGCTCTCTGATAAAGAACTGGCCCGTTTTATATCAGCCGCTTAAAAAAGCCGACAAGGTCATCGGTATTGCTCCTGTCAAGGATCACCAGCGGAGCGGCGCATCCATGACGATGAAAAACTGGTACGGACTTCTCGGCGGAAGAAGAAATATTTTTCATCAGGATATTCATAACATAATAAAAGAGCTTGCAGTTATGGTAAAGCCCACTCTTGTTATCCTTGACGGAACTGTAAGCATGATGACAAACGGACCGACAGGAGGCTCTCTTTCAGATTTGAAACATACAAATACAATGATAGTCGGCACGGATCAGGTCGCGGTCGATTCTTACGGAGCCATGCTTCTCGGCAAAAGCGCCGGAGAACTTGCGTATATAGAAAAAGCGCATGCTGCCGGAGCCGGCAATATGGACTACCAGCTTCTTAAACCTGCGATAATAAACATATCATGAAGGCAATTTTCATAATAATGAAAACTGATGCTCTCGTAAAAAGTCATATGCGAACGGATTTGAGATTTTTGGGAAATAGATTTTTAAAGAACTGAGCGTTAAAAATCACAAGCTGTTTGAGGGCGTTAGCCCGAGTTCTTGTGATTTAGCGGAGTGATTTAAAAATCCCAAAAAAGCTCATTAAGAGAGCATATTTTGACTTTTTACGATACAATCAAAACCGTCTCTGTGCGTTAAGCATCACCTGTTCTATAAAGCCAGACGGGCCGCAAGCCTGATGGCCTCGATCATTGACTGCGGATTGGCGCGTCCTTCACCAGCCTTTCCGAAGGCTGTTCCGTGATCCACCGATGTTCGGATGATCGGCAAACCCAGGGTGATGTTGACTCCGGCCATGCTTCCCCATGTTCCTGATTTGTCGTCGTATTTAAACCCGACCGTTTTGGTCGGTATGTGACCCTGATCGTGGTACATCACCACCACCAGGTCATACATTCCGCCGATCATTTTGGAAAAGACGGTATCAGCAGGAAGAGGCCCGTCGACGTTGATGCCGGCTCCGCGGGCTTCAGCTACCGCCGGGGCGATTTCAGCGTCATCCTCGGTGCCGAACAGCCCGCCCTCTCCGCAGTGGGGATTGAGGCCGGCCACGGCAATACGCGGCAATGCAATGCCCAGTTGCAGCAAGGTCTCATGGGCCAGACCGATCACTTTTCGAACCCGCTCTTTTTTGACCCGGTCGCAGGCTTCCCGCAGGGAGACATGGGTGGAGACATGGGCTACCCGGAAATTGCCCTCGGCCAGCATCATGCTGTAATCCCGGATACCGGTGAACTTCGCACAGATCTCCGTATGACCGGCGTAATGATATCCGGCGGCGTTGATGGCTGCCTTGTTGATGGGAGCGGTGACCATAGCGTCGATCCGTTTCTCCCGGGCCAGTTCGATCGCTTTTACCACGTATTCGAAGGATGCTTTTCCCTGCTCGGCCGCCACCTGTTTATGACGCAAACGGTCAAGCGGCATGTTCTTCAGATCCAGCACATCGATCGTTCCAAAGACATAACGGCCGTCGGCAGGCTGTTCGCAGGTGTGAATATCAAGATCAAGGTGACACATTTTCACGGCATCGGCAATAATGGCCGCATCCCCGATGAGCAATGGCCGGCATATAATATAGATATCGATTTCTGATAGCGCCTTGACGCAAATTTCCGGTCCTATACCGCCGGGATCTCCCATGGTTATGCCCAGCAACGGTCGTATAACATTTGTTGTCATAATTGTCCGCCTTTATGAAAGAATCATTAAAAGTTGAACAAGAGTTTGCGGGTGACCAAATGCCCCTGACTTGGTCACCACGGAGAGGCCGTCGTGCCGGCCGCCGATAAGTTCTCCCCGCATCAATCCGGGGAGAACCTCCTCAATAAGGCGGATCGCTTCGGCCCCGGTTCGTTTATATACCGATTCGGCTGTATCGCCTCCGGACAGGAACACCCCGTCCGGGGATGACAGACGGATCAGAGAAGCCGTCACTTCGGCTAATCCCTGTATCACGCGATCAGGAGCATTGGCCGGAGCCGCCGTGGAAAACGGCGTAATGCACAGAATTAGTCCGCCTTCAAGCCATGCAGCCGCCAGATTTTCGGCCAGTTGCTTCCGGCTGCACATAGCTTCAGGAAGCGACAGAAGCGCTGGATCGAGCGCCATCTGTGGAAAACCGGTATGACGCACCAGCGCCTCCCGCTGTGCGGCAAGCACTCTGGATGCGGAACCGCAAACGAAAAGTGGTTTTTTCAGTTTCGGCCGAAAAGAGGGCGCTGTATGTACCGCCTTGACGTCCATGGAACCAGCCAGTCCGGCGGCCAGTCCGGCGGATCCAACCAGCAGAACGCCTTTGAAATGATTACTGGCCAGATCGGCGATTGTGTTCAAATGCTCCGGCCGGCTTGCGTCAAATGCGATGTGCCGGCAACCGCTCTTCAGCAGGGTTTGAACCCTGGGCATCAGGGTATCCGGTCCCTTTTCCATGCTGGCCAGGTCTACACGCCCGACCGGCATGCGGCACTGACCGGACAGCAGCACCGATAACCGTGATTCCCGAACAGGGCAGAGGGGATCACGGCCTATTTCTGTTTCAGCCACCGGCACACCGTTGATTTGGTGCAGATCGTTTACCGTAATGCGTCCCTGCTGAGGAAAAGCCGGGGCCACAAAACTGGCCGCGTATCCCATGGTCATAATCAGCGCTTCGATTTCCGGCCCGATGTTACCTCTCAGGCACGAGTCAATTTTCTTGTAAACCGTCCGTGGCCGGAGAGGCCGGATTTTCATCGCTACACTCCCTGCAATTTTGCCGGCTTCTGCCGCTGCCACATTGCGCGTGTTGGTGAACACGGCAAGGCCGGCAGTAATGCGACCGTTTCCGGAAAGTTCCGGAACGTCAGGGCCTGTCAGATAAACGGGACCAACGACAGAACAAAACTGAACGCCGGTATCCGCCGCACCAGTGAGGTCATCGGCGATGACGGCGATTTCCAGTTCACAGCTCATGGCTGTCCGGATTGCGGCGCCGGACCAATTGGCAGCATGTCCGGAGCGTGGGTTAGAACAGTGAGACGGGCCTCGGACCCCTGCCGCAGCAGAGCCTCGGTAATGGCCCAATCAAGGCTCGCGGCATGTGTATGCCCAAGCCGTGCTTTGTCACTGGCGGGAATTCCGGGTGAGTATGTAATAACCGATGCTTTTTCCCGCACCAATGCCCATGCAACTGCAAGGGCCGCTGCAACACCGTTCCTGATCTCTCCGGAGCGGTAGGCCTTCTTGATCCTGGCCGCGGACCAGGCGGTAAACTCGAGCAGTTCCTTATGCACCGGACTTACGCCCTCCGGTGCGGGTGTGCAAAGGATGATAGTTCCTCCCGGTTTGATCATCCTCTGCGCCGGGTATTGGGACTTGTGGGATTGCCAGAAGTCCAGATCACAAGGGCAGGAATTGGCAAGGACAATGTCGGGAACTTCGTGATAAACCACGCCGTAGATTTTGCGGGCAAGCTTAACACCTTCAAGGAAGGCGGATCGCATCTCCCCGTAGAAGAGACCCGCAACCCCACCGTTCGGGTCCATGACCACATTGAATATGGTTTTCATTCCCACCTTGTCGGCCATGTCGTCCATGTCCTGACGAACCGGATTCTCCTCATTGCCAAGAAAGGAGTCTCCACCTCCCTCACATGATAACATGTGAGTCTCCGCGGTTGTCCTGGCTCCGCAGATTCCGGGCTGGATGACCTTTGAGGAACCTGAGAATCCCGGGATGTGATGAGGGACAATAGCTCCCAGGCCGATCACAATGTTCGCTTCGGTAACGGCCCGGTTAACCAGAAGCGGTGTGCCGCAGGCGGAGGCGCCCAGGTTGATAAGATTGTCCGGATTTCGCCATTCATGATTGAAGACTTTGATGCGCCTGAAAACATCAGGCCCCACTTTTACTTCCATTTCCGCATCGGTCATGTAACGGTGAGTACCCAAAGCCATTATGCAGGAAATTTGCTCATCCGGAACGCCGGCACCGTTAAGACGGCGAAGAAGGGGAGGAATCATTCGGTCCACTGGTGTGGAGCGGGTGTTGTCATCGCTGACAAGAAGGACCCGATCTGAAGATTTCACCAGGTTTTCGATAGGTTCCTGGTTGATCGGATGGCTTAGGACACGTTCGATTTCAGCCGCCAGATCTTTGATACATTGGCCGGGCCTCGGACTCAGGACTTCAGCCAGATTCCTGTCCGGCACCTCCAGTCGAATTGGTTTCCCATCAAAGGGGATGGTAAACTGAGTCATATGGCAAGACCTTTGCATAATTATATTGATCTGACATGGGTATGCGGCTTATGCGTTCTGCCGGACAATTTGTCCGAAACCTGTCAACGCCCCCAAATAGTCTACATAAGATCACACAGGCGGATACGATATAAGCCTTCGTGAATAGTCATCTTCTGGGGCTGTATGAAACTGATGGATGCGAATCTGCCGCCGCAATCGAAGTTACAGCTATAATTCCGTCAGAACGCATAAGCCGCATACCCATGTCGGCAAGGTAAAAATTTATATTATTCAAAGCTCTCATGGCTCTTCCAATTTCAAGGCAACAGTAAATTGCTTTTGATCCGGTTTATGATCCGGTTACCGGCAATGCTGTTGTTTGATACGCCATGCGCGTTATTCATAGATGGCGCCCCGGATTGCGGATCCGACCAGGCGCCGGTACCGCTCCAGCAGACTGCCCTTTACCAGCGCAGTGTGGTCCGGAACACGCCAGTTCTTTTTACGGCGCTCGACCACATCCGGAGATACGACCAGGTCGATCGTCCCTGCCGGGATGTCGATCGAGATCATATCACCTTCTTCCACCAGGGCGATCGGGCCACCCAGGTATGCTTCGGGCGATACATGTCCCACGCATGCGCCCTGGGTTGCGCCTGAGAATCGCCCGTCAGTGACCAAGGCCACAGATTTGCCCAGTCCCATCCCGATTATGGCAGATGTGGGAAGAAGCTGCTCCCGCATGCCCGGTCCGCCTTTTGGCCCTTCGTAGCGGATCACCACCACGTCTCCAGGCTGCACCTTACCGCCGAAAATGGCAGCAAGCGCCGTCTCCTCCTGTTCGAAAACCCTCGCGGGGCCGCTGTGTTTGAGCATTTCGGGCGCTACTGCCGCTTTCTTGACTACTGATCCTTCGGGTGCCAGGCTGCCGTACAATACTGCCAATCCGCCGGTTTGGCTCAACGGGTTTTTCACCGGCCGAATCACATCATAGTCCAGAATCCGGCGCGCGGCCAGATTCTCACCCATGCTCCGGCCGGTCACCGTCAAACATTCCCCGTTTATCTTGCCGTAATCCTGGAGCTCCTTCATCAAACCGGCAACCCCGCCGGCGTTGTAAAAGTCTAGCGGGAAGTGCCGGCCTGCGGGCTTGAGCAGAACAAGATGCGGCACCTGCGCGGCAGCCTTGGTGAACTCCTCCAGGCTGATTAACAGGCCGGCTTCGGCGGCGATTGCCGGAAGGTGCAGGCAAGTGTTGGTTGATCCGCCGACGGCCATATCCACGGCCAGCGCATTTTGAAACGCGGCAAATGTCATAATGTCCCGTGGAAGGATATTCCTGTTGTGCAGATCCATGATCTGCCTGCCGGCCCGCCGGGCGATTGCCATCCTGGCTCCGGAAGTGGCCGGAGTAAGGGCATTGTCGGTTACGGACATACCCAGGGCTTCGGCCATAATGTTCATGCTGTTGGCCGTACCCATCATGGCGCAGGCGCCCGGTCCCCAGACCGCCACCTCTTCAAATTCCGCCAGATCTCCGGCCGGCATTCTGCCCTGTTCCACCTGTGCCTCAGCCTCCATCAGATCATTATAGCAAACCCGCTTGCCGCGGAAGCAGCCGGTGTCCATGGGCCCGCCCGCTACGAGCAGCGCCGGGATATTCAGACGAGCTGCAGCCATCAGCATTCCAGGGGTGATCTTATCACAGTTTGTAAGCAGCACCATCGCGTCAAATGCGTGCGCAGTGATCATGATCTCGATCGAGTCCGCAATGTACTCACGGCTGGGCATGGGCATGCGCATACCCTTATGGCCGGTGGCAAGACCATCGCAGATCGCAATGGAAGGAAACTCCAGAGGCGTGCCGCCTGATTCGGCAATTCCGAGCTTGATGGCCTGGCACAGGGCATTGAGATGGATGTGGCCGGGCATTAATTCGTTGAATGAATTGACCACGGCAACCAGCGGCTTATCCAGATGCTCCGGCCTCCAGCCCATGGAATACAGGAGTGAGCGGTGAGTGGCGCGGTCCACCCCTTTTGTCATAACCGATGAACGCAGAGGGCCGCGCAGGTTTTGCTCTTTTGACATCGAAGAGTCCCTTTCGCAATAATTCTTCCGCAGGTAGAACCATTACGGCCACATGCGGCTATGAAGCGGTAATAAAAAAATTAAAAATACATTATCTTAAAACACAACCTCAGTGCCCCATAAGAAGCCGCGGCAAAAACGTGCTGAGCCATGGTATGTAGGTCACTATGGCCAGCACCAGCAGCGATACAAGAAACGGAGCCCAGATGGCCCTTCCGAGACGGTCGAGGGACATGCCCGTAATGCCGCATACCGAAAAGAGCACAGCGCCGACCGGTGGCGTAATCAGGCCCAGCACCAGGTTCAGGCAGATAACAATACCCATGTGGACCGGGTCGATCCCCATAGCGGCTGCAATGGGAGCCAGCACCGGCGTTACGATGACAATCGCCGGTGCGGTCTCCATGGGGATGCCGACGATAATCAAAAAAATGTTGACGAGAAAAAGGAAAAACCAGGGAGATGGGCTCAAGCTTGATATCCAGGTGACCAGTAATTGCGGGATCTGATCCACCGCAACTACCCAGGCGAAAGGCTCGGACATGGCAATGAGCAGCATCACCATGCCTGATTCCAGCCCGGAGTGGAGCAGAACTTTGGGAAGATTCCTGAATTTCAGTTTACGGTAGAAAAAAGCTCCCACAAGGGCCGCGTACACCACTGTGACGCCAGCGGCTTCGGTGGGCGTAAATATACCGCTCAGTATGCCTCCCATGATCAAAACCGGCATGAACAAGGCCGGCAGCGCTCTGTAAGCGGCGGTGATAATCTCCTTCCACGGGGTGCTGGGGTCCTGGGGGTAATTTCGCCTGGCGGCTACAAAGTACATGTAGACCATAAGGGCCGCAGCCAGTAAAAGGCCGGGCATCACGCCGCCCAGGAAAAGCTCGCCGATCGATACGCCTGCTGTTACACCGTAGATTATAAATGGAATACTGGGCGGAATTATGGGCCCCAGACACGAGGCAGTGCATGTCAGCGCAGCGGCTACATCATCGTCATAGCCTGCCTTTGTCATGGCCGGGATCATGACGACCCCTATGGCAACAGCCGTGGCCACAGCGGCGCCGGAAATCGCAGCGAAGATTGCACAAGCCAGAATGGTAGCCAGCCCCAGTCCGCCGCGGATATGCCCCAGCAGCAAACGGGCAAAACGAACAAGGTCTACGGTGATGCCTCCTTCATTCATGAGGTTTCCGGCCAGCATGAAGAGCGGGATGGCGAGGAGGGGAAAACTGGTCAGTCCGCCGAAGGTGGTCTGGATCAGCGTTGTGATGGGCATGTTGCCGCTGGCCAGGGCATAGGCAAGGGCGCAGCCCCCCAGCGCCACGATGATGGGCGCGGAGACACATAAGAGTCCTATGAAAGCAGACAAAAATACAATCATCTCTCCGCTCCTTTTCCGCCAAGGCCAAGGAAGACCAGAAATTCCTCCAGAGAGATAAAGAACATCATGAGGAAGCCGACCGGCAGCGACGCATAGGGGAAGCTCATCACAAGGCCGATGGCCGGCGAGGTTTGTTTGACGTTATAAATTGTCTGATAGAGCCCATACCAGAACATGGCTCCGAAAAAGAACAGAGTGCAGAGGTAGCTCACCAGTTTCAGCGTTTTGGCAACGGCCGGTGGCACCGAGTCCACTACCGACGTCATGCCTATCTGGTACCCTTTTTTCAATCCCACTGCGCCTCCCATCATGGATGCCCAGGCGAGAGAATAGGTCGAGACCTCGCCGGACCAGATGCTCATCTTCTGAAACACATAACGACCAATGACCTCATAAGGGATGACGACGGCAATGACGGCCATGAACAGAATCGTCCCCCAGCTTCCCAGTTTCACAAACCATTCGTTTAAGATATGTAATGCACGCATTCCATACTCCAGGCAAATCGAAAGCATAATCCGGCTTAATGACGGACTCCGACCATCCGGCGTTGTCACATAAACGTTAAGGCGCCCTTCCTGGTAAAAAGACCCTGAAGGGCGCCGGTAATAAAAAGACTATTTAGCGTTCATAATGGCTTCAATCTCGGCCTTGGGAAACTCGCTGCTGAAGGCGGCATATGTCGGCGCCATGGCCTTCCTGAAACTCTCCCGGTCCACGTCACGCACGACGGTGACGCCTTTGGCGGCCATCTCCTGCAATTTCGCTTCCTCGGCATCGCGGTTGATCTTCCGCTGGAATTTTCCCACTTCATAAGAAGTTTTCAGAAAAAGTTCCTGGTCAGCCTTGGGCATGGAATCAAAGGTCTTCTTGCTCATCAGGAAAGGAGATGGAGAGTAGACATGAGCCGTGAGCGAGAAATGCTTCTGGCCCGCATCCCAGAACTTGGCGCTGTAGAAAACAGCGATCGGGTTTTCCTGTCCGTCAATAACCTTCTGCTGCAGCGCAGTAAACACTTCACCCCAGGCCATCGGAGTAGGATTCAGACTGGCGTCCTTCCATGCCGCCAGGTGAATCTTGTTTTCCATGGTCCGGATCTTCAAACCCTTGGCATCCACGACTTTCTTGACATCAACCTTGGAATTGGTCAGATGGCGGAACCCGTTTTCCCAGAAAGAGAGGGCCTTTATATTGGCTTTTTCAAAGTCGTCAAGCAACTTGCGACCGATAGGGCCGTCCATCACAAGATCAACATGGTTAAAATCTCTGAAAAGAAAGGGAAAATCGAGAATGTTGATGGACGGGCTGAATCCGCCCAGAGGCCCGGTGGAGGTTACCAACAGGTCGATGGCGCCCTGCTGGATGCCTTCGGTCATTTCGCGCTCGCCTTTACCCAACTGGTTGCTTGGATAAAGTTTGATTTCTATAC
>CAZOEH010000051.1:0-1663 GCA_964578785.1 uncultured Desulfonema sp.
ATGTTTTATCAATTCGGCTATGTGCCCGAGATCAATGCCCGGGTCGGAAGCTATTGCCCTGTCAATTGCTTTTTTTACGACTCCCGGACCGCTGACACCCACATTGATTACAGCATCAGCCTCTCCTATTCCGAGATAAGCGCCGGCCATGAAAGGTATGTCCTCAGGGATGTTTGCAAATACGCATAATTTGGCACAGGCGAGGCCGTCTGTTCCGGATGTCAGTTCAGCCGCTTTTTTTATTGTTTTACCCATTATGAGCACAGCGTCCATGTTGATTCCGGCGCGTGTGGAAGCAACGTTCACGGAGGAGCATACTCGCTCTGTTTCCGCAAGGGCCTGGGGGATCGCTTCAATCAGAGCGCGGTCTCCGTTTGCTATCCCTTTTTCAACGAGAGCGGTGAAGCCTCCGATAAAGTCAACATCAACTTCTTTTGCGGCGTTATCGAGGGTTTTGGCAAGCTTAACAAGCTGAGAAGCGGAAAATGGGGCGCCGAAAACAGCTACCGGGCTTACCGCGATTCTCTTGTTAACAACAGGTATTCCGTATTTTTCTCCAATTCTGTTGCAAACCTGTACAAGGTTTCCGGCGGTATCGGTTATTTTTTTGTGTATTTTGTCTGTCAGAAGACCAAGATCATGACTCACGCAGTCGAATAGATTCATCCCGAGGGTCACGGTTCTGACATCGAGATGTTCGTTCCTGAGCATTTCAATCGTCGATATGATTTCTTTTTCGCTGAGCATAGAATCGCCTTCCTGATTTTTTGCCTTACGGCTAAATCCTGTTTATTGACATGAATATATTTCTGTGCTGAATGCTTATATCAAGCCCCAATTCAGAAGCCTTTTTTCTTAATTCCCCTCTCAGCAGATTCTGATCGGTATCGCAGGGAATATCAACTTCATAAATCATAATATTGTCGTAAGGAGTATCCCCGCCTTTAAATACGGCTTTAAGATTGGTTACATTAACACCATGTTTTGCTATTACATCCGTAATACCTGCAACAAGCCCTTTTCTGTCAGGTCCAATAGTAGTTATCACAAATGGTTCGCATATCATGCCGGGAAAGCCATTCTCTTTATGTTCAAGCGTTTTTACATGCACATGGAGCTTCATGCGAGACAGGTCTTTTGACAATTGGGCGCATAATTCGTCGTTTGAAATATCTGAAGGTAATGACGCGATGAATATTCCTGAAAATTCAGATTGAAGAATCGTTTGATTAATATTTTCAATATTGCAGTTAAGTTTGAAAAGTATTGCCGTAACGGCTGCAATGATTCCCGGCCTGTCCTGGCCCAGTACTGAAATAACCGCTTTATTCATATTGTTCAGCCTTATAAAAATAGTTGATTATGGTTTATGAAACAAAATTGATCTGTCAACCGATACGGTATCTCGGCATCCCGTCAGAATCATCGTTTGAATGAGTTCCGCCTTTAATATCCCCAGGTATTTTATAACTCCTTCCTTAAGTCCGCCGGTTGCTGCTATCGAGAAAGGGCGGCCTATCATCACAAGATCTGCTCCCAGCGCAAGCATTTTTAAAACATCTCCACCGGTCCTTATTCCTCCGTCCGCAATAACAGTAATGCTGCCTTTAACCGCTTTCGAAATTTCCGGTAGTACATCAGCGACGCCGGGAGTGTGGTCGAT
>CAZOEH010000051.1:1673-11711 GCA_964578785.1 uncultured Desulfonema sp.
CCGCCGTGATTTGAAACCACAATACCTGCTGCACCCGCATCTACAGCACGTTTTGCATCGTCGACAGTCATTATTCCTTTCAAAATAAACTTAAGGGGGGTTTTGTCAATGATTTCTTTCAGTTTTTCCGTCGATCTCGGAAAAACCGGACGTCCCATAAGCTTTAAAGTGATTAATCCGGCCGCATCGATATCAATTCCTGCAAATTCGGCCTTTGCTTCAACGGCCTTTCCGAGCTTTAAAAAAAGCTCTTTATCTTCCCACGGTTTTATGAATGGTATGCCTTTTCCGTTTAATTCCCTGATTGCCGCAAGTCCGGCTTCATGAACTATATCGGGAGCTCCATCGCCGGTACATCCGAGGGTTCCAGTTTCATGACAGCCTCCGAGTACGGCCGTTATATAATCTTTTTCCGTTATCCTGCCTCCCATGTTGAATGACACCCCTCCGATGGGTGCGGCGAGAACAGGTATATCAAACGTATATCCAAGCACGGTTTTTTTTGTTACCGGCTCGCAGGCGTCATGAATAAGACGCATATTGAATTTTATGGATGAGAGTGCTTCGATATTGGCCGAAAAGGAGGCGCCTGTTCCAATGCCACCCATTCCCGGCATTTCGCCGGCACATGCCTTTCCGTTACAGGAGGGACAAACTCTGCAAAATCCTTCCATCACAATTTTTGCTTTCCGCCTTATTTCTTTCATCGTTTTTTCTCCGGGAATATATTTTCTATACACAGAGTGCTGTTTATGATAAATATCGTAAAAAAATATTACATAATCGTTATCATAATATCGTTAACAGAGCCATAAAAAGAGTATAAATCTTGCATCGCTTTCAAAAGAGCCGGCGATTAAGAGGGGCAACCGGTCTGAGGCGGAAAGGTTCCCGGATCCTTTCCGCCTCAACCAATCGAAAGAAGAATCAAATTTAAGCAGACATACCCAAACGTCATTTTCATAGCGGGCGGTTTCGAATGCAGATCATTACAACTCATAAAAATACTGACTTTGACGCTCTGGCATCAATGGTTGCCGCAACGGTTTTATATCCCGGAGCTGTTTGCGTTCTTCCCAGAACGGTAAACCTCAATGTAAAAGCATTTATGTCGATACACAAGGATATCTTCGACATGCATTCGTCCGGCGAAATCGATTTTAAAAAGGTTAAAAGCCTGATTGTTGTCGATACAAACAGCTGGAGCCGCCTTGATAGTATGAGCACACTTTCAAAAAGGGATGATATTGAAATTCTTTTATGGGACCACCATAAGGGTGATGGTGATATAAAGGCAACATGGGAATGCCGGGAAGAGATAGGGGCGAACATAACTTTGATGGTCCGGAGGCTGAAAAAAGAGAAGAAGAGAATATCTCCTATTCAGGCCACTCTTTTTCTTACCGGACTTTACGAGGATACCGGGAACCTTACTTTTCCGTCATCAACGGCGGAAGATGCATATGCGGCAGGCTTTCTTCTCGAAAACCGGGCGGATCTTAATGTAATCGGAACGTTTCTTCGCCAGGCGTACGGGGAAAAACAGAAAAACATACTGTTTGAAATGCTGCAGACCGCAAAGAGATCGAAAATAAACGGCTATAGTGTAAGTATCAATAAGCTCGAAATCAACGGACATGTAAACGGCCTAGCCGTTGTAGTTGGAATGTACAGGGATATTGTTAACGTCGATGCCGCGTTCGGAATTTTTACAAACAGGGAGAAAGAGAGATGCATGGTTATTGCCCGCAGTAATGCCGAGGGTCTAGATGCAGGATCAATAATGCGAAGCATGGGAGGGGGAGGGCATCCCGGAGCCGCTTCCGCAATGCTTAAATCGGTTAATCCGGATGCGATTGAAGAATGGATAAGAGAACTAATCGAAGGGAACCAGCAGGCATCCGTGCAGATAAGCGATATAATGTCTTTTCCTGTTTTTACCGTCGAATCGGACACGCCCATGGAAAAGGTTGCTGCAATACTCAAAGATAAAGGTTGTACCGGTCTTCCCGTGGTTGAAGGTGAAAAGCTTGTAGGCATAATATCCCGCCGGGATTTTAAAAAGATAAAAAGGGATTCACAGTTAAAATCTCCCGTAAAGGCATTCATGAGCACGAATATAATGACTATCGAACCAGGAAAAAGTCCTATTCAGGCCGCCCGACTGATGGTAAAGCACGACATAGGCCGTCTTCCTGTGGTGGAAAACGGGCGAATTATAGGCATCATAACTCGCTCTGACTCCATGCTCTATTTTTACGATATGCTGCCGGATTAGAACGGATTATACAATTTCCAATAATTTTAAAGTAGTTCGCATAGTTCGACTTTTTACGATACCGTCAATATTGATATCTGTATGAAGGAGAATAGTATGGATAAAAATATTTCAAGACGTGAAATGATCAAAAGATCTGTCAGCGCCGGACTTCTCTTTGGCGGGGTCGCGGCGGCAGGGTTGGCAGGCTACAGGCTGTTCCGCAAAAAGTCGATCGATGAACTCTACGGGCCGTATCCCGGCGACTCCCGGCTTAAACCATTGACTATCGGAAATCCGTCAGCTCCAAAACCTAATGTCGTCATCATCTACTGTGACGACCTGGGTTATGGCGATATCGGCTGTTACGGCAACAGGGCAATACGCACTCCCAACATCGACCGGCTGGCCCGTGACGGAATAATGCTTACCGACTATTACGCCTGTAATGCAGTTTGTGCGCCATCGCGGGCAGGCCTGTTGACCGGACGGCATCCGTTTCGGACAGGCATCATAGGAAATCCGTATCCGGCGGATTCGCCATTGCTGCGCAGGATCGAAAGGAATATCGCCTATATTTTTACACCTCTGGGATCTGTTGATCTGCACGAGGAGTATGTAGCCGCAGGGATTTCCGGCAAAGAGATCACCGTTGCCGAAGCCCTGAAAATTGCGGGTTACCGAACCGCAATGGTGGGGAAATGGCACCTTGGAGATTACAGCCGGGAGCCCGAATTCAACCCGCTGAGGCACGGCTTTGACCAGTACTTAGGACTGCCTCACAGCAACGATATGCAGCCGTGCCCGCTCTTTCGGAACGAAACACAGCTGGAGGCTGATATCGGAACCAGCCAGGCCAGACTGACCGGCATGTACACAAAAGAAGCGCTGTCATTCATAGAAAAATCAAAGGACAGTCCGTTCTTCCTCTATTTTGCCCATGCGTTTCCCCACCAGCCGCTGTACGCATCGGATAATTTTTCCGGAAAATCAAAAGCCGGAAAATTCGGCGATGCCGTAGAAGAAATCGACTGGAGCGTCGGAGAAATAGTTAAATCATTACGGGAGCACAATATCGAACAAAACACTCTCGTCTTCTTTACAAGCGATAACGGCCCCTGGTACGAAGGAAGTCCGGGAGTTTTCAGAGGCCGGAAGGGGCAGAGCTACGAAGGCGGATTCAGAGTGCCCTTCATTGCGAAATGGCCCGGGCATATCCGGCCCGGCACAGTCTCTTCCGAACCGGCCGTTAACCTTGATATTTTTCCAACTCTTCTTTCGCTGGCTGGAATTGAAAACCCCACCGACAGGATCATTGACGGAAAGAACATCGAGGGGATTCTTTCGGGCCGGAACCCCCGGTCGCCGCACGACAACGTATATTTCTATCATTATGGCCGGCTTGAAGGCATCCGCTCCGGAAAGTGGAAATACTTCAGAAACCTGAACCGGTACGCCTGGCCGGTGCCTCTCGATGCGGAAGCTCTCCCCAGGGCTATGGGGAAAAAGCAATTGGGAGACAGGGCTCCCCTGCTGTATGATCTTTCCGTTGATCCGGGCGAAAGCTATAACGTCATCAACACCTATCCTGATGTTGCAGAGAAAATGCACGGCATGCTCCTTGAATGGGAAGACCGTGTTAAAAATAATCCGCGGGGATTCTTATAGTAACCCGGATACAGAAAAACGGGCGTCATACGGCAATGACAAAACAGAGTGCTTTGCAATCGATATCGCTCTTGGTGAAACCGATCTCCGGCCTGTGCAATCTTTCCTGCGTGTACTGCTTTTACCGGCGCGTAAAGGACCTTTATCCGGATATGCAGACCAGGATGAGCATCCCCGCGGCAGAGACCGTGATCAGGAAGACTCTCTTCGCAGGAGTACCGCTGAACAGTTTCTGCTGGCAGGGAGGAGAGCCTCTGCTGATGGGACTCGATTTTTTCAGGGACGCGGTCGTGTTTCAGAAAAGGTATACCCGCCCCGGCCAGGTAATTGAAAACTCTCTTCAGACCAACGGCCTGCTCCTCGACGACGAGTGGTGCGAGTTTCTTCGTGAGGAGAATTTTCTTGTCGGTATCAGTCTTGATGGTCCTGCTCCGATTCATGATTTTTACAGAAAAGATCACGCAAAAAAGGGGACCTTTTCAGAGGTAATGCGAAGTATCGGGCTGATGAAAAAACACGGTGTCGAATTCAATATTCTGTGCCTGCTGACCGACCGGAATATAAAATCACCGGTTGATCTGTATGACTTTTTCCGATCCCATGATTTTAGATTCCTTCAATTCATCAACTGCTTTGAGAATGATCACACGTCTGGCGCGCTGAAAGCATTCTCAATACGCGGAGAGGAAACCGGCGAATTTTACATTAAGCTGTTTGACGAGTGGATCGGAAAAGACTTCTTTGATGTATCGATCAGGTTTTTCGAAGACATTCTGTTGTATCTTGTTGATGGCGTCAAGGCATCATGCTGCTACAACGACACCTGCAGCAGCTATCTGGTGGTCGAACATAACGGGGACTGTTACCCCTGCGATTTTTTCGTCTTCAGAGAATGGAAGCTCGGAAATCTGATAAAAAACGACATCCGGACCATTATGAAAAGTCCGTTGCGATCCAGGTTCGCTTCTCTCAAAGCAGATCTTCCGGATGCATGCCGGAAGTGCCGGATTGTCTCTTTCTGCAGAGGCGACTGTACACGGTTCAGATATCTTCCGGAAACCGGATATAAAAATATCACCGAGTACTGTGCTGCGATCAGGAGAGTTTACCATCACATTGAACCACACCTGGCTGAAATCAGACGACGAGTTGCGGTCTACCGCAGCCGGTAACCGGCGCCCATATCGGGCTTCTCTCTTAATTTCTTGACATATTGGAGATAAATCGCCTAATAATCCGTTTATCCGGTCAAAATTAATGAACTCGTAAAAAGCCGATTTTGAATTTTTACCGGTATATCAAAATCGGATGCTCTTCAAAAGTTCTGAAACTATAAAGTAATTACATTTATCATGTCATCGGAACAGAAGAAACCTGATATTCTTCAAAAGAAGCTGCCGTTTAAAGCGAGATTGTCATATTTCGATATGCCGATTCGGGCTAAACTTGCCATTGCCATTACACTTATCATCCTGCTGACCATAATAATTTTAAGCTTCATCATACTGACAAAACAGAAGGAGGGCCTTTATCAGCATACGGTAAAAATGGGCAAGACCAGCCTTAACTATTTCGTTAATAACGCTCGCAACCCGCTGGTTAAAGAAAGCATCCTTGAGTTGAATACCCTGATAAATGAAGCTGCCTCCGTAGAGGGCATTCTCTATGCGCTCATAGTTGACCGGAAAGGTATAATAAAGGCGCATACCGATATTGCCATGGTAGGGAAACCTTATCAGTTGCTTGAAAAAGCAGATAGTTTAAATACAGAAGGTGATGTATCATGTTTTAATTACACCAATGGCGAAGGTTCTAAAGTCCTTAATTTATCGCGTCCCGTAGCTTTCAAAAACGTGGATCTTGGTATGGTGCATGTAGGCATATCTCTGGATTTTATTGAAAAGCAGATACGCAAAGAAAGCGTTTTTATTCTGGTTTTGAGTTTGTTTATGGTCGTGATAGGAATCGCAAGCGCGGTTTTGATAGGAGTCCAATTCGCGCGCCCGATATCAAAACTGGTTATAGCTACAAAGGAGGTTGGCAAGGGCAATTTCCAATACCGGCTTGATATGACAAACAGAGATGAATTCGGCGACCTTTCAAATGCGTTCAATTATATGACGCAGGAGCTATGGAGGAATTCGATCATGCAGAAATCCTTCGGCCGGTATGTCTCTCCGGAAGTGGTTGATATGATTATGTCTCATCCGGAAGAATCATGGCTGAAAGGCCAGCGCAGCGAGGCAACGATCCTTTTCTCCGATATAAGGGGTTTTACGGCTTATTCCGCGGACCGGGAACCTGAAGAGGTGGTTGAAGCATTAAATGAATACTTCAGGATAGCCACCGGGTTCATTCTCGAATACGGAGGATATGTAGATAAATTTATCGGTGATGCGGTCATGGGTGTTTTTGGAGTACCGGTTTTCCGGGCTGATCATGCCGAAAGGGCGGTCAGATCGGCCGTAGCAATGCAGAAAATATTCAATACAGCCGGAAAGAACGGGAATCAGCTTTTGAATAAAATCGGCATAGGAATCAATTCCGGTATCATAGTGTCCGGCAATCTGGGTTCGGATATTAAAATGGAATACACGGTCATTGGCGACAGCGTTAACCTGGCATCGCGTTTAAGCAGCGTGGCCGGCCCCGGAGAAATCGTCATAAGCAGAAGCGTCTACGAATTGACCCGGGCGATAATTACCGCTGAACCCATTGCGCCTCAGAAATTAAAAGGTAAGGCTGATCTGGTTGAGTCCTTTAAGGTGACAGGAATATCGGATCCGCCGGAGAAAAATCAGGGCAGAGGGTCGCTTTGAAAAATAAAGATCAAATGCAGATTTGCGGCAATTATTCTCTTTTTATGCTTATCGTGTTTTTCGCATTGATTTCAGGCTGTGCTGGATCCGCGGTACATGTGAGCCGGTCATTGGAGACGCCTGATGTAAAAGGAAAGGTATCCCCGGGTTTTACGGCTGTTATTGTACGCGAGGGCGACACGCTTGCTTCCCTAGCAGGGCAGTATCTTAATGACCCCGGCATGGAATGGCTTATAGCGGATTTCAACGGCATCAGCAGCGTGACACCCGGAATGGAGATTATCATACCTCTTAAATCTTATGAAAGGGGAGGATTGACATACGGGGGATACCAAACAGTCCCGGTACTTTCATACCATAATTTTTCACTCGATAAGACCGATAAAATGACTGTGAGCAAGACATCTTTTGAAGATCAGATGCGGTTATTAAAAGATAGGGGTTATCGCGTTATTACCATGGAGCAGATGTTCGACTTTTTCGACTTCAAGAAACAGATTCCGGCGAAATCGGTAGTAATAACGATTGACGACGGATGGAAATCGGCTTCTGAAATCGCGTTTCCTGTTTTGAAACAGTATGGTTATCCTGCGACCCTTTTTGTATATACCGATCTGATCAACAGCGGCAGAAAAGCCATGACCTGGGAACATGTAAAAGAGATAGCCGACAACGGATTTGATATCCAGTGCCACACAATATCTCATCGGGATCTGTCGGATATCCATGATAAGGAATCCTTTAAAGAGTACTTCTATACGGTCGAAAATGAAATTATACAGTCCAAAGAGATCATTAAAAGTAATACCGGCAGAGACTGCAGATATCTGGCTTATCCTTTCGGAAATTTCAACAACATGATTATCGCAATTCTTAAAAGGAATGGTTTTCGCGGTGCACTAACAGTAAGACGGGGCAGCAATCCTTTTTTCATAAACAATTACACTGTCAACCGTTCCATGATCTACGGCGAATATGATCTGGAAAAATTTGAAAAAGCATTAACCGTGTTCGATGACGGAGCGGTTAAATGAAAAGGTTATTTGCGAATATGCCGGGCGTATTCTTTCTGGCAGCTTTTTCATTGATGCTTCTCGGTGCAGGATGCGCAACCATTACCATGTCAAATATAATTTCCAAGAAGGATAACCGTTTCAGCGCGCTTGTCAGCCGGCATACGGAAAAGGCTGCCGAGTATGAAAAAAAAGGGGATCTGCTAAAGGCTTTGCGGAGTTGGGAGATTGTATATGACTTCACGCCGGATGACGGTAAGGTTTCAACTCAGATAATATATCTGAAGAGTCAGATACAAAAGACCGCTTCAGGTCACTATAACAAGGGTGTTGCTTATTATCAGAATAATTCAATGAAAGCCGCTTTAAAGGAGTTCCTGCTTGCGCTCAGCTTAAATCCTGACCATAAAGAAGCGCTGGACTATGTCAAATACAGGATGACCGGGGATGAGCTTATAGTATACGAGGTGAAGAAGGGTGATACCGCAAAGGGTATTGCGCAGAAGGTATTCAACGATTCCTCAAAAGATTTTTTAATAGCCTATTTTAATGACCTCAATAAAAAAACACACCTTGAACCGGGAATGGCCATTCTGCTTCCTCCTCCGGAAGCGGTTCATATTGAGCCTGAAACAGCTCCTTCCGGGGAAGAAACGGATGAATTCATAAATGTTAAACAGATTATGCGTAAAGCCCGCGTTTATTTTAATGCGAAAAAATATCAGCAGTCCGCATCCACAGCAGAAAAAATTCTCGAATATGATCCGGTCAATAAAGATGCCATGGATTTAAAAAATGCATCTTATTATGCAATGGGCGGGATTTTGAGAAAAAAGAAAAAGTACACCGAAGCTCTTGCCATGTTCAATAATGTTGATCCTGATTACAAAAATGTCAGACATATTATAGAACTGCTCGGCAACAATGATAAGAACAAGAGCCGTGCCGCTGAACATTATATGAGCGGAGTCAATTATTATATGAGTCAGGATCTCGATAAAGCGATAAAGGAGTGGGAGATTACCCTGGTCCTGGATCCTGATCATCCGAATGCTAAGAAAGATATTGAAAATGCGCGGAGCTTTCTGGATAAACTGAATAAAATCAAGTAACCGATCAGGCAGATCATTATCCGGATGCTGTTAAAATAATAGGAGAATGGACTATTTTCAGAGTTTGCATGCGTTGCCCAGCCTCCTGTCGTACATCTTGCCAACGCCGTATTCGTTTCGCCGCATGAATTTTTCTCTTGAAGGACCGATAACCTGCATCTCAGGATGCTTCTCAAGAACTTCGCACGCAATTTTCATCTCCTTGGTGCATCCGGTGCTGAAAGTCGCGTCCTTACCAACCCATTCAGGCGGAACCTTTCTTCCCATTATCTGAAAGGATTCGGCTATGTCGTCATATGTCTGAAACCTCCATATGTCGATAAGTCCGCTTCGCTGCACCATTTCCCACATATACATGAGATCATCGGCGTCCATTCCCGTTTCATAATACTCGGAAGGATTTATTATGAATGTCATTGCAAACTGTTCTTTGAGCCGCTGGATGAAAACCGACATGATTTTTTTTGCTGTCCTGATCTTGCCGGGAACCGAACCTATTATACCGCTGTAAAATATTACGGTCATTCCCTTTTTCTTGGCGTCTGCCATCTGGTCTATTATTGTCCTAGCCTTTTTTTCAAGGTCTTCATAGGAAAACTTTATTACCGAAGGATGCTTCGGTTTGTAACTGATATTGACCGAATCATTTTCACCAGCGGAGATACTGAAGATGTCCTGAGTAAACTGAAAATGCGTGTCAAAAAACCTTCTTTTCTGGTCATGTCCTCTGGAAATGATAAAATCGGCTTCTTTGAAAAACCGGGCAAAAGTAGTTGATGTCAGGAGTAGATTTATGTTCTCGCTTATCCCGTCAGATATGGCTATTATATCGTTGTCACTCCGGATGATTCTGATCAGCTCATTCTTCCCGAGACTCTTCTCCTTTATGAAAAAAGCCCCTTTGAGCTCATACGACAGAATTTCATCCTCCAGAGCGTCATAAAAATCGACCTTTGTGAAAAGCGGTCCATCCTTGAATACTACTATTCCCTTATGGCCGAGCTTGACAAGATATTTTATTATGGCCATATCCGCCATTATTTCGCCGGCCTCATCAGTGAGCCATAAAATCTTTTTCCGTGCTTCCTGCGATCCGTTATTTTTCCTTATGCACAGCATATCAAAGAGCATGTCGGCGCCGTTGCCGGTGAAATCCCGGTTGAATATTT
>CAZOEH010000051.1:11721-12410 GCA_964578785.1 uncultured Desulfonema sp.
CCGGCGGACCGGGCTGATGTCCAGAGAGAGTTTTCCACGGAAACGGCAAAAAGTCTTTTCAGCTCGAGGTAGTCGGCAAGCTTTCTGATGTCCGATATCATTTTGGGAGGCTCTTCCAGGTATGACGAATCCATGAAATTCAGGGCATTAGTGAAAGAATTCGACTTAAGGCATGCTCCTGCCGACTTGTTACGGAAGGATTTTTCACTCAAATAAGGATCCTGAATGTGCGAGTGGTTAATGAATATACGCTGCAGCCTCTTTTCAAGACGTGACGGAAGCATTATCATATCTCTTGTTTCGTGTATGAACTTTATTTTTATCAGAGATTTAAGAAAATCATTTTCATTTTCATCCTCTATCTGATCATCAATGACATTAATAATCCGTTCCAGTACGGCATTATATTTTTCCTGCAGAAAGCCGGGATTATTCCTGTTCATGATACTTTCAAACATCCTGTCAGAACATGGATAGAACCGTTCATCCTCTTCCGTATAGACCATGAACCGAACCTGCTCCGGAGTCGCGACTTGATCTGGATAGGAATTGTAATCAAGATGATTTTCAATAAAGAAGGCGGTATACCAGGCATCCTTCTCAGGGTTTTCACCTTCCGTATAGGCGATGTTTTGCCTGGGTGCAGGCTGATCTGACGAGTCATGTTGAAAAAAAGGCATTATTATCTT
>CAZOEH010000052.1:0-12303 GCA_964578785.1 uncultured Desulfonema sp.
AAACTGAAAGATCTATACCGGTTTTCTGAAACATCAGAACGGCAGCAATGCCTCCTATTATTCCCATAAACGAGGCGGTCAGATTCAGCAGAATGACTTCAGAGAATATCAGAAGGAGTGTTTCATCGGGGCTTACTCCCATTGCTTTCATAATACCGTATTCCCGGATATTTTTTAAAATAAAAACTGAAAAGGCACATGCAATTCCAAGCGATACTACTCCAAAAACAAGAACCATTACGATGCTCATTGAGATATAATTAAGATCGATCAATTGTTTGAGATCCGGCATCAGTTCCGACCATGTTTTAAAAAGAGATTTTTTTAAATAAGCCTTATGATATCCGGCAAGGATTAAATCCTTATCCGCGCCGTCATTCAAAAAGATTGCTGCATTCCAGTTGGCAGCTTTAGCGGGAAGAGCGGCAATCTGGCAAAAAGCTATATCTCTGTCAAGTTGATAGATGCCTGTATTATATATGCCTGTTACCGCAAGTTCAACAGGAGGCGAATCATGATCCGGGCTGAAAACTATGATCTCTCCCGGACCGGTATTAAGTTGTTCGGCAACAGGTTTACTTAATAATATTTCATTTTTTCCTGGTTCAAGATATTTCCCCTTAAGAATCTTCTTCCATACAGCAGTGCTCTTCTTCTCTTCAAGCGGGTCAACGGCGATCAGTGTTACCGTTGCCATTTTCCCGCGGTAGCTTACGACTCCAGGGATCGGGATACGCATCAGGACATTGGCGACTCCATCCGTGAACAAACTTTTAATGCTTACAGTCACAGGGAGATTAAAACCGGAAATGTGTCCTGAAAAGAGGCTGACCGAGTTTCTTATCATGGCGTCATTTATGCCTACTGCAAGGGATGCAAGGAAAATAAGGGTTGACACGGCGCTAAAGATCATCAGGATAAGAACCGCAGTTGATCGTCGCGATCTTACCAGAAAAAGAGATGCTGTTTTAATCCAAAAGAGAAAAGGCATTAATTTGTTTCTCTTTCAATATCAAAAAGATAACGGTCTGCCCCTAAACGGCCGGAAATAAATGAAACCGATGCATTCACCATAAAATAATGAGCCTTGTCAAAAAGAATTCTTGTCCCTTTATTCAGATAGTTCAGCGCGGTAGTTGCCGCAATGTGCCTTGCATCAGGAAATTCGAGGAGAAAATCGGAATTTTGTTCATATTTTATACCGGCGGTAAGTTTTACTTCAAGTGCAGCCCGTTCATTTGGATTCTTTCCGTGCAATATTAACGACGCCACATAGTTATGGCGCTTCATTTTGATATCCATAGGTAAATCAACCATGTCATCCAGTATCTGACAGCCTATGCCGATTTGATACAAGGCATTTTTAATACCGGATGCATCCATCAAATTATTTTTTTCTATTATATCGGGCAAAGCCCAGGGCGATTGAAAAAGCAGGCCGGTTTTGTAATGGTGAATAGTATCCAGAACGATTTCAGGTTTCAATATCTCTTTATATTCACACTCTTCAGACGCTTCCTGTGCGCCGCTCTTAGAGAGGGATCGTAAAGAGTCATAAGTTGCAGTCAGTACCTGGTCGAAAGTCAGATTACCGGCTTTATGCTCATTGTGAAGAATTGAAAACAGAACACGGTCTGAAACCATGATGTCAAGGATTGAACGGAATTTTACCGCCTGTTGCGGCAGATTCGTATCAAGCGTTTTTTTATATTCGTTATCCAGGATATTGTCGCATCCTGTTACCATGCCGCGCAGGCACTGGTTTGCGGTCGCATACAGAATGCGTCTTGATTTTTGTATACCTGCCCGGAAATATGAATAGAGGAAAATAGCCGAAAAAAAATTTCTTTCTATGGATATATACTCGGGGTCGGGGAGAATAACATTGATTCCGCTTTTATCAAGAATCTGAGCTGATGTATTCCAGTATGAGTATAAGGCTTCTTCTAACTCTCCTTTCAATGATTTGAAAGTGTTTTCAATTTCTCTTATGCCTGAATCTTTTATTGGCTGCATGTTATTTATTTCGCTGGTTTTTGGCTGACAAACACCGAAATATACCCGAAATATGACGAAACAATCTCCGGCTTATCAAACCCGGCCTTTTCAATTATTCCAGGCAGTACTCCTCTGATATTTTCTCCTATCTGCGGCTGAAACAGGATCCATCGGGAGGCATGAGATATGAGAGCTCCCATAAATGTAGTTGGAATATGCATGTCTGAAATGACAAGTTTGCCACCATGTTTGAGAACTCGAAAAGCCTCTGCAAAGGCTTTTTCTTTCAAATCAAACTGGATGTGGTGGAAAAAGAGTGTTGAAATCACAGAGTCAAAGTATTCATTGTCAAAAGGAAGATCTTCCGCGGCAGCAACATCAAAAAGACAGGTTTTACTGCCGCGTTTTTTTCTGGCTCCTTCAATCATTTTGCCTGCTGCATCAATTCCTATAGCACAACCTCCGGACTCATCGCTCAATTTATCTGCAATCATTTTTGCAACAATTCCGGTTCCGCATCCTATATCAAGGATTCTGTGGTATTCTTTTATTTCAAGAAGTTCAATAAGCTGATCATTCATTACGCTTTGCCTGCCAAAGAGTAACATTGGCTCAAATATGTCGTAAACACCGGCTGCGTAATCAAGAGTTCTTCCACGGGTTGGAACAGATTGTAAGGACATTTAACAAAACCTCTTCGGAACTTTACCATAAAGATAAAAAAACCGACTGTTTGTGCGGATTATTAAAATTTGGTGCCGGCTCTTTAGATTGCGAAGAAGAGAAGAATCTCAAAAAGCCGTTTTACCCGCCTTCTTTCTTTCCTCCTCCCTTTTATTAACTTCGTTTTGTTCTATCGCAAGCAGGTTTTCCATGTTATTTACGAAGTAGATCATTATACTGTATTTAAAACCTCCTCTTTCCGATATCTTTGAAAATACAAGACAGTCTCTGTTTTTTCCCCACAGCAATGATACACTTTTCCCATCATCCCAGTTTATTAAAACAGGTTCACCGTATTTCCCTTTTAAAGTATCTGCCATATCGGCTTCCTTTTTCCTCGCTGTAACGGAAAATAGCAACGGCTTTTTTGAGTAGTTTGAAAAAACGAGTTTAACATTATCAAAGGGCGTGTTTTCTTTCTGTGGATATCTGAAAACGAGGTTTGTAATATTATGCTCGATCCTTGCTCCCGTTTCGTCGTTCAATTTATAATTCAAATCGAAAAGTTTAGGAAAATTTTTATTAAAGAAAATCCTGTCACGAATAATAAGATCGAGAGTGGTCATTTTTTCAACAGCATATGAGCCAAGTTCTCCGGAAAGCTTTTTCGTTGTTTCATCTGATAATTCTGTGTTAGCTCCCAGATCAAAAAAAGTGAAACTCTCGGGATATATTGCTTTCACATCCTCCGGTTTTTTATGGCGGTAATTGTCAATTTCATTAATAACAAACAGAATTGACAGCAGGACAAGCAGTATGATTGCCGTATATAAGATTATTTTATTTTTTGACAGCTGCATAGAAGAATTCAATCTCTTGCTGAGCGATGATTATGTATTGCTTGAAGCCGAAAGGCCGGTCATACTTCTATTATTTCATAACTCCTGCTCCCGAGTCCTATCTTTTCAGCATACTCAAGCTGTATAGGCCAGTCAACTCCGGGATAAACAGCTTTGATTTTGTCTTCGCCCGGACCGGGTAAGGATTTCAGACATGAGCCAGGAAGAGCCTGTTCGCTGTTTACAAGATCAACAGAGGCCTGGTCTAAAGCAACGGGATCTTTTGATGCTGCGATTCCGATATTTCTTACAATCGGAGCATCGTTATACGGATAGCAGTCACAGGCTGGAGATATGTCCGTAATAAAATTTAAAAACAATGCTTTGCTCTCCTTATTTTTTAACACGCCCATTGTGTACTCGACCATTTTTTCAAGAAAAACGGGAATCGCCTGATTCCATTCTATCTGGATGGCGCTGTTTGCACATATGAGAATGCATTCTCCGCATCCTATACATTTACCTGAGTCAATAACTGCTTTTTCCTCAATTAGAGATATGGCCTGCTGAGAACAATGTTCCACACAATCACCGCACCCTATGCATTTTTTCCTTTTTACCGCAGGGGATACCGTCGAATGCTGAGCCATTTTTCCTCGTCGAGAAGCGCATCCCATGCCGAGATTTTTCAGGGTTCCGCCGAACCCTGAAAGCTCGTGGCACTTGAAATGGGCTACGGATACAATAGAATCAGCCTCGGTTATTTCAGATCCTATATATACTTGTTTGAAATGTTTCAGGTTAATTTCAACAGCCGTTTCTGATTTTCCGCGCAAACCGTCTGCAATGACAAGAGGAGCATCCACAACGGAATAAGCAAACCCGTTTTGTGTTGCGGTTGCAAGATGATGCGGTGCATCGCTTCTAGTTCCTGCATAAAGCGTGTTTGCGTCGGTCAAAAACGGTACTCCTCCCGCCGCTTTAATCGATTCAACTATCTTGCGCAAAAATACCGGGCGTATAAAGGCGGCGTTTCCCATTTCACCAAAATGAATTTTCACGGCAACAATATCTCTTTTTCTGACAGTTTCTGACAGTCCGGCTGTTTCAAGCAGCTTTTCTATCTTTTTGAACAGATTTTCCTTGTGTGTTGCTCTCATATTTGTGAAATAAACTTTGCTTTTCATGATATACTCCCGTTATGGAATGGTTGAAATGATCGGGCTTTTTATGTTTTTGTAAAAATAACGACAAGGCAGATTTAAGTCAAGATGTTTGAAATATTTTGAAATATATATTTTCAGGGGAAAGAAAATGGATTTAAATTCAAAGCTTGCTGTTCTTGATAAAATTTACAGGATTTATGATGCTTTCGCCGGTACGCTGGATATAGCCTGCAAGAGATATTGTTCATTATGCTGCACTGTAAATGTTACAATGACAACACTCGAGGGCTGTAAAATAGCAGGCAGTGTTATCTCGGAAGAAAAACGATATCTATTTGAGAAAATTCGATACGCATCATCCATACAAAGATTCCGACCACCGGAAACTATTAACATGCTTGCAGAGCGCTGCCTGGAAGGAGGTGATATTTCCGAAGAGGGTAATACCTTTCCCGGTGAATGTCCTTTATTGTTTAATAATGAATGCACTGTATATAATGAGAGACCTTTTGGATGCAGATGCTTTGTTTCCAGACAAAACTGTTCGAAAAGCGGAAGCGCAACTGTTGATGATTTTGTACTGACTGTGAATAATATTTTCCTGCAGGTGATAGAGCATGTTGATGAGAGAGGGTTTTCCGGCAATATGACGGATGTTTTGCTTTTTTTGGAAAATGCTGAAAATCGTGATAATCTGTTATCATTAAAAATGATAAATCCATCATCCGTTCTTATAAGGAATCATCAGCTGAGAATACTTATGATTCCTCCCGAACACAGAAAAGAGATACAGCCGATACTGGATTCTTTAAACAGATTAAAATATTGAATGTTAGATATACTGCTACGGGGATGAAGTAATTTGAACAAAGAAAACAGAAATTATCCGGTAACGAAATAACTATAAATCATTTCAAAAATTTTTTTCTAAAAGCATAATTAAGTAGAAGCAATAATTTTACGAATACAATCTGTTGTTATGGCATAATAAGGGGACACAATATGATGTATATAGATATAATTATGCATAAATTATATAAATTTTACTTGACATATATAAAACAATTTGTAATCTATAAGCCATCTTTTGGTAAGAATAAGTTGCATTTTCAAAAAATTTAGCAGGGTGTCTGATTAATGGGAAAGAATTCGTTAAAAAAAATCAGAGAATCTCTTATGATGAGCAAGGCGGAACTTGCTAGAGAGGCAAATGTGTCTCCAATTACCATTTCGAGGATCGAAGATGGTATGCCTTGTCGGATGGAGACGAAACGGAAGATTATACTGGCTATGGGATTTAATCTTTCGGATAAAGACAAAATATTTGGCGATTGAGAGTTTCTCATGGCATTCGGCAGTAAAAATCATCTTATAGGTTTGGATATCGGGTCAAGAACCCTTAAGGCGGGCGAAATCGTTGAAACGAAAAAAGGGCATCGCCTGAAAAAATTCGGCATGATCGATATTCCTGCCGGGTTAATTGAAGACGGCGTAATTAATGATCATGAGTCGGTTGCAGATTATATCCGCCAGCTCTTCAAGAAAAACAAATTGAAAGAACAAAATGTTGCGGTGTCGATAGGCGGATTTTCTGTTATTGTAAAGAAAATTAACGTTCAGACTATGGATGAAAGCAAGCTGCAGGAAACTATCCAGTTCGAGGCTGAGCAATATATTCCTTTCGACATAAGCGATGTGAATCTTGATTTTCAAATACTCGGAGAAAATGAAAACAACCCGAACCAGATGAGTGTTTTCCTGGTTGCCGCAAAAAAAGAAATGGTAAGCGAGTATATTAATCTTGTTCATTTGGCCGGTCTTAATCCATGTATAATTGATGTGGAAGCCTTTGCTCTTCAAAATATATTTGAGTACTGTTACGATGCAAAAGATGAAACTGTCGCCTTAATTGATATCGGCGCCGGTAAAACATCATTGAATATCTTAAAAGGGCTTTCTTCCTTGTTTATGAGAGATGTCTCTCTGGGATGCGGGCAGATAAATCAAAAAATTGTTTCTCTTGCCGGATGCTCAACAGAAGATGCCGAACAGTTGAAATTTGGCGGCCAGAATGAAAAAATATCTCCTGAAGATCTTAATGAAATAGTATCTTCTATTGTATCGGATTGGTGTGCAGAGATCAAACGCGCGCTCGACTTTTTTTATTCCACATATCCTGATGATACCATAACAAAAATAATATTAAGCGGCGGCGGAGCGAATATAAAGGAGTTTCGAAGGCTGCTCGCAACGGAAGCTTCAGCGGAAGTGGAAACAATTAATCCGTTTAGCAAATTAGAACTGGCTGATAACCTTGATTCTTCATACCTTGAAAAAATTGCTCCTCAGGCCGCTATATGCATGGGCCTGGCACTTAGAAGGGTTGATGATAAATGATAAAAATTAATCTTCTGCCTTTTCGTACCGCAAGAAAAAAAGAGAATGTCCGCCGTCAGTTATCAATACTGTTCTTCTCTTTATTTCTGGTTTTTATACTTTTGGTTTACTATAATATAAAGTTAAGCGGTCAGGTTAAAGAGATTAAATCAAAAGTTGAAACCACAAAGAGTGAAACCGCAAAATATGAAAAAATTAATAATGAGATAGCTGAAATAAAGGGGAAACTTGAAGTCCTTAAAACTAAAATGAATGTTATCAACACCCTCGAATCGAATCGCTATGAACCTGTAAGGCTCATGGATACAATGACAAGTCTTGTTATTCCGAAGCGTATGTGGTTTGTCAGTTTAGATGCAAGAGGAAATTCCGTAAATATTTCGGGTGTTGCTGTAGACAATCAGACTGTTGCTGATTTTATGACACGTCTCGAAAGATCTAATCTTTTCGAAACAGTTAATCTAAAAACTTTGAAACAATATATGGTTAATAAGGCAATATTTAAGAGTTTTGAATTATCGTGCGCCAAACGAGTGAAAAAAGAAGTAAAAAAAGATGAAAAGAAAGCAGCAACAAGTAAGGCAAAAAAATAATGGAAAAGCCGAGCCTCTCAAAATCAATCGCCCCAGTATTTGAAAAGCTTGAAAAACTTTCAAAGATACAAAGGATCCTCATTTTTGTCGGCACCCTGTTGCTTATTATAGGTGTTTTTGGTTATTTTATGTATTTCCCAAAAATGAAGGAATTACAGAAGCTGGGTTCAGAGTATCAAGAGCTGGAAAAGAAGCTTGCTACTGCCAAAAAAACCGCGAAAGATCTTCCTAAATTAAAGGAAGAGATGAATAATGCTGAGTCGCAACTGAAAATAGTTATGAAAGCTCTTCCTGAAACAAAGGAAATTCCAACTCTTCTTGAAAGCATATCTCTTTCCGGCCAGGAAGCCGGGCTTGAATTTGTGCTGTTCCAGCCCGGAAATGAAAAGAATAAAAGTTTTTATGCTGAAATTCCAGTATCAATACAAATATCCGGGAAGTATCATAATGTGGCTATTTTCTTTGATAAAGTGGCCCGACTTCCAAGAATCGTCAATATTCAAGATATTGTTATGAAACCAGACCCTGCAAAAAAGAACAATGAACTAGTTACAACATGTACTGCTGTGACCTATAAATTTTTAGATGTCAAGGCTGCCGCACCGCCTGCCGTTAAAGGTAAAAAGAGAGCCGTAAAACCAAAAATTGCTGCAACAAAGCCTGGTAAGCATGGATAAACATTTGACGAAAGTTAGTATTGTTATAGGTGTTTTATGCCTGATTCAATTGGTAATTGGATGCGGCAATAAAAAGGAACCGCCTCAAAAGGCTGTTGCTGTCAGCAAGAAGATAACAGCAAAGAGCAACGCTGTTTCCGCACCCGTTCAGCAGGATACTGCTATAGCTGAAAATCAGATTACTGCTCAGCAGCCGGCAGCAGCTGTTCCAGTTGACCCACTGACTGCTGATAAAGTAAAATCAGGCCCTACGGGACAGACAGATATGCAGAAACCAGGGATTTTACCAACCGGAGTACAAACCGGTGTTATTTCTCCAACCGAGCAATTAATTGCCTCCGTTTCTCAAAAAGAAATCGCAAAAATGCAGCCGGAAGGAGTAGTTGGTTATAATCCTGAAGGAAAGATAGACCCGTTTTTACCCCCGTTTAAGGAAGGAATTGTTTCCGAATCTGATAAGCAAAACAAGGAAAGACGAATTCCGAGGACACCCCTTGAAATGGTTGATCTGGGACAATTGAAACTTGTAGCAATAATGCATGCCAAGAGCGGAAATAAAGCTCTTGTAGAAGAAGCTTCAGGGAAAGGATATATCGTTGCGAAAGGAAGTTACATGGGAATTAATTCCGGAAGGGTGGTTAAAATATTAAAGGACAGTATAATCATTGAGGAAGAAGCTGAAAATATTATCGGGAAGAGAATTATCCAAGAAAGAGAACTCAAACTTCAGAAACCTCTTGGAGAAGAATGATATGAATCAAGACCCAATTAAATTATTTAAAGTTCGTTTAGTAACCGCTTTTCTTGTCATTCTCATTTCATCACTTGCAGGGTTAGCCTTTGATACTCATGCGCAGCAGAAAGATCAGAGTGTTGCAGTTATAACGGGAATAATTGCAACTGAGGATGGCCGGTCAGCTAATGTTTTTATTCAGGGTACCAAACAATTGACTTATACATCGGTTAAACAGAATTCTCCGTTGGGAATACTGTTCTATTTCCCGGAAACACTTTTGGGCAATATTGAGACATCCCATAAACCTGACAGTTTAATAATATCTGAAATAAAAATTTCCGAGATAACCGAAACAGGACATACGACGCGGGTTCTTGTTTTACTGAAAAAAGATGTTCCGTATCTGGTTGCAGACGATAATTCAGGACTCAAAATCAGCTTTACAAAACAGGAAGAACCACAGGTTTCCAAAGTCTCCGCAACTTCAGTAAATATTGAAGAAAAGAAAGATGAAAAGAAAAATGCTGAAATTATGCAGGAAGATCTGAAGCCTGTTACGGATGTTTCGAAAATTGCATCCCGGTTCGAATCTGTAGACGTGCAAAAATCCGGCAATGGTGTAATAATAGCGATAAAAGCAGACGGAATGATAAAGGATTTTCAATCATTAACACTTGAAAGCACACCAAAATTGCCGGCAAGAATTGTTTTTGACATCAGCAATGTAAAAAGTTCTTTAAAAAAGGAGCAAATTGTCCAGGCAAATACAGAATGGGTCAGCAAAGTTCGGCATTACTCATCAGCCGATAAAATCCGTTTCGTATTAGATACAAAAAACAAGTATTTAAAATCATTTACAGCCAAACCGGTTTCAAACGGACTATTGATAACTGTTGGGCCTGCAGAGATAAAAGCTTCAGGAATAGAATCCAAACCGGTCATTCAAAAAGAACCTTTAGTAGCGGCTGAAAAAATCACAGAAAAACCCGCACCCTCTGATGTTAAACCGAATTCGGATGTTTTGAAGAAAAAACCGGTATTAACGGATTCAAAACCTGCCTGGGTTAACAAAATTGACTTTTCGAGCGAAGAATCCGGAAAATCGACTATAACCATAGGAACTACAAAACCTGTTGATTATAAAATAATAAAGGCAGAGGAGAGACTGCTTCATCTCCGGCTTAACAACACGCGTATTCCGGCTAAACAGAGGAGACCGCTTATTACAACGCGTTTCAACAGCGCTGTCGACAGAATTACGCCTCTTCTGAAGCCTGTTATAAAAAAGACAGCGATTGTTGCAATCGAGTTGAGGGAAGCGGTTCCATACGTGGTCGAACAGTCTGAAAACCTTCTTATGGTTCATTTTGAAGCTTCTTCCGTATTACCCAAGCCTGAAAAAGAGGCCGGCCTTCCTGAATGGAAAGAAGTTCTTACCAAAACGACTGTTGAGCCGGTTGAAACTGAAACGAAAGAACCAGTTACAAAACAAGTTGTTGCAGAAACTAAAAAGACTCTTATTGAACCCGGTAAGCAATATACGGGAGAAAAAATAGCGCTTGATTTCTTTGATACTGATATCAAGAATGTATTTCGTATCTTAAGAGAGGTCAGCGGTAAAAACTTTGCGATTGATAAAAGTGTAACAGGAAAAGTCACTTTATCGCTGGAAAAACCCGTTCCATGGGATCAGGTTCTTGATCTTGTGCTCAAAATGAATCAGCTTGGAATGATTTATGAAGGCGATATTATCCGGATTGCTCCTATTGAATCAATCAAAAAAGAAGAAGAGTTAAAGCAGGCAAGGATTGTTGCAGATCAAAAATCAAAGGAACAGCAAAAAGCGCTGGAAGAGCTGCTGGTCGAATATATTCCGATCAATTATTCCAACGCGAAGTCAGAGATATTGCCCCACCTGGATAAGATAAAAACAAAGGACAGGGGAAACATCAGTGTTGATGAGCGGACAAACCTTATCATAATTACGGATGTGGCAGAAGTTATCAGGCAGGCAAAAGAAATTGTAAAAAAACTTGACAGGGTGACTCCTCAGGTAATCATTGAAGCAAGGATAGTTGAAGCAAGCACAAATTTTTCCAGAGAAATAGGCACCAGCTGGGGATCGGGAATCGGTGTTCAGCCGACAAGCCTTATAAATGGCACTTACGGAACCGTTACTTCGATTGATAACAGGGTAGGAGCCGGCCCTCAGAGAGGTATGCAAAATATTGGTGGAACTTATGGCGTGAATACGGCTATTAATTTCCCGACATCTTTGGATGTAGCAAGCATAGGATTTAATTTCGTAAGACTTGCCGGAACACCTCTTTTGCTGAATGCAAAACTTCAGGCAATGGAAGCTCAGGGTGAAGGCAAAATAATTTCTGCCCCCAAAATAGTTACCCTTGACAACAAAGAAGCCACAATAAAGCAGGGGTTGCGTTATCCCTACAACAAGCTTGATACTTCAGGCAACACAACAACGGTATTTGAAGATGTTGATCTTGAGCTGAAAGTAAAACCGCATGTCACTCCTGATGACCGGATTTCAATGGTGATCAAGATCAAGAAAAGGGACCTTGGGAACATAATAAGCGGTCAGCAATCATTTACTACAAAGGAAGCTGAAACCGAACTTCTCATTAATGATGGAGAAACATTCGTAATTGGCGGTATAATCAAGACAACCAAGAGCTCTGGAGGATCAGGAGTTCCAGGATTGTCTAACATTCCGATACTCGGATGGCTTTTCAAGGCCGACTCAAACACCGACAACAAGGAAGAGCTTCTTATATTCATAACCCCGAAGATCGTTCTCCTCGAGCAGCGCAACGCTTTATAAACCACTCTGTGAATCTTTGTGTTCTGCCATCGTTCCTTCACTCCCATTGAAACGGGAGTGAAGGTTCTATTTCTGCTGTTCTTTTTGTATCCGTGCAATTTCCTTCTGTGCTTCAGCAGCCAAGTTGCTTCCAGGCGCAATATCAACGACTTTTTTATAAAACATTATAGCCTTATTATACTCCTTTAAAGTCGAATAAGCTCCTGCAAGATCAGAGAAATATTCAGGAAAGCCAGAATATTTTACAGCCCTTTCAAAGAAGTTAATAGCATCACGGGGATTCCCAATCGCAAGATAAGTAAGTCCTAATCCGTGTAACGCAAACGGGAAATTGGGGTCGATCTTTAATGCCTCCCTGTAAAACTGCTCGGCTAAAGCAAATTCTTTTTTAT